>JBEIVK010000229.1:0-6154 GCA_040373935.1 Alphaproteobacteria bacterium | reverse complement strand
GCGCAGCCCCGCGCGCAGCCCCCGCGCGACGGCCCGCAAGCGCGCGGGGCTCGGGCCCTCGCGAAGCGCCTGGGCGACGGCGAGCCCCGCCACGACGCCGGCCCGCCACCCCCCGCCGACGAGGCGGACGTGGCCGTGGACGGCGGACGCCACCGCCGCGGGGCTGCGGCGGGGCCGGGTGGCCCCGCCCGTGTGGCGGCAGCGGGCGGCCGGCTCGAGCAGCACGGGCCAGCCGACCGCGGCGACCGCGCGACACAGCGCGATGTCCTCCATGCCGTGCGGATAGCCCTCGTCAAAGCGACACGACACGGGGACGAGCAGGCACGCGCCGGACAGCGCAGGGACGGCGACCCGCCCCGCCGGGACCGCCCGCCGCGCCCGCACCCGCCCGGCCCAGCCGAGGTCGATGCCGGCCGACTCCACGCTCCCGTCGGCGGCGAGCAGGACCGGGCCGACGAGGCACGGGCCTGCCACGCCCGCCGCCGCCGCCACGAGGGCCTCGACGCAGCCGGGTTCCGGACGCGCGTCGTCGTTCAGCAGCAGGGCGTGGGTGGCCCCGGCCGCCGCCGCCGCGGCGATGCCCGCGTTGCAGGCACGGGCGAAGCCCGTCTCTCCCGCGGTGCGGAGCGTCGCCGGACCGCCGGGGACCTCCCCCGCCGCGAGTCCGGCCCCCGACGGCCCGTCGTCGACCACGAGCACGGGCCACCCCGCCACGGACGCGAGGGCCTCCCGAAGTCCGGCCCGGTGCGAGTGGTGAGGGATCACGACCTGCACCCGCACGCGCCCCCTCCCCGGCGCCGCAGGCGCCTTCGCCCGTGCTATCCTCCCACCGAACCCCCGGTGAGGGCATGTCGCTCGTCTCCCGCGTGCTGGACGCCGCCCTGAGCCCTGCCATCCTCGGCATGGTGACGAAGGTCTACGTCCCCATGCTGTTCCCGCTCACCTTCCTCATCGCGCAGTTCGCGTTGTTCCTGGACGTTCAGCTCGGCTTCGAGGCCGGCTTCCTGCCGGCGGGGTGGCGCTGGCCGGTGGCCGCCGGGTCCTTCGTGGCGGGGGCCGCCCTCTGGCTGCTCACCTACGAGCAGCTCGTTCACCGCGGGGAGGGCTCGCCGTCGCCCACGGCCGGCCGCACCCAAAAGCTGGTCATCACCGGCATCTACGCCTACTCGCGCAATCCGTCCCTCTACGGCAAGACGCTGGGCGTGCTCGCGGTGGGCTTCGCGCTCGACAGCCTCTCCTTCTGCGCCATCCTCGTGCCGCTGCTGCTCATGGGGTCCCTGGTCGAGAAGGTCTGGCGCCAGGAGCCTCAGCTCGTGGCCATCTTCGGCGACGACTACCGCCGCTACCAGGCCGAAGTCCCCCTGTTCGTCCCGTGGCGGCTCTTCCTTCCCGGCCGCCGTCCGGGTACATCGTCTTCCTCATCCTGACGCCCGCCCGCGCTCCCCGCGATCGCTCCGCCCTGGAGGCCCCCGTGGACATCACGCTCATCAACCCGCCTGAAAAGCTCCGTGTGTGGGCCGGCATCCCCAAGGCCCACGCGCACGGCGTGTACTGCTTCCCGCCCCTCGGCCTCATGTACATCCAGGCGGCGGTGGAGAAGCGGTCCAGCTACAAGGCCGAGATCTGCGATCCGGTGGTGGACGACCTGGACTACCCCGAGTTCGAGGAGATGCTCAAGCGCTACCCCCTGGATCTCGTGGGCATCAGCACCTACACGCACTCCTTGCCCGACGTGCAGATGACGGTCAACCTCGTCCGCAAGCTGGCGCCCAGCGCGCGCATCGTGCTCGGCGGGCCGCACTGCGCGATGTTCCCCGACTACGCCATCCAGCTCCAGGCCATCGACGCCATCGTCACCGGCGACGGCGAGGACGCCTTCCTGGAGATCGCGAAGGCCCACGACGCCGGGCGGGACCTCTCGGGCATCCCCGGGGTGTGGTGGAAGACGGCCAGCGGCGAAACGGTGAAAAACCCCGAGCGCCCCTCCACCCGGGACCTCACGGCCTACCCCTGGCCGGACCGCTCGCGCTCCCGCTACAAGGACTACTACCTGCCCGGCACCAAGCAGCCGATGGTCACCACGGCCATCACCTCGCGCGGCTGCCCGCACTCCTGCCCGTTCTGCCTCACCTACAAGAAGCAGTACCGCGTCCGCGAGATCGACGACATCCTCGACGAGATGGAGCACTGCCTCAGCCTCGGCATCACCGAGGTCCACTTCATCGACGACCTCTTCACCCCCAACAGCCAGTGGGTGCTCAAGTTCTGCGACGCCATCGAGCGCCGCAAGCTCAAGTTCAACTGGGGCTACAAGACGACCATCGCCGGCACCACGCGCGAGCAGATCCGCCGCTGCGCCGAGACCGGCTGCACGAAGATCCACTTCGGCGTCGAGTCGGCCAACAACGAGGGGCTCGAAGTGCTGGGCAAGCACTGCGACACCGACGACGTGCACCGCGTCTTCAAGTGGTGCCGCGAAGAAGGCGTGCGCAGCGTGGCCTACATCATGCTGGCCGGCCCGCATGAGCGCACGATGGACGACGCCATCAAGAACGTCGACGAGATGATCAAGCTCGACGCCGACTTCGCGGTGTTCGCCGTGTTCTCGCCGTATCCGGGCACCGAGTCCTTCGCGGACGGCGCCAAGAAGGGCCTGTACGAGGCCGACTGCTGGGACCGCATGATGAAGGATCCGCTCTGCGGCGTGCAGGTCCCCGTCTGCTGGGAAGAGCACCTGTCGCGCGACCAAATCCTCGATCTCCTGAAGATCGCGCACCGCAAGTTCTACATGCGGCCGCGCTTCGTCGCGCGGCAGGTCATCGGGCTGCAGACGGGCGCCGAGCTGCGCCGCCTCGCCCGGGGCGCGCTGTCCCTCGCCAAGCTCGAGCTGCTCGACGCCAAGAGCCGCACCGCGCCGGTGTGAGCATGCGGCGCCTCGCCCTCGTCGCGATTGCGCTGGGCAGCCTCGGGCTCGGCCCGGCCGCTGCGCCGCCGTGGGGGGTCTCGCTGGCGCGCCTCGCGGGGGCCGCCGCCAACGCCGAGGAGGCCGCGGCCGCGCTGGAGGCCTCCGCGCGCGCCGCCGGGGCCACGGGCCGCTTGCGGGGCTGGTCGGCCGTCGAGTCCGATGCCCGCCTGGTGCAGCGCCAGGTCGCCAGCCTCGCGCTCGCTGCCAATGTCGTCCGCGAGGCCGCGCCTGCCCCGCCGCCAGACGCCGCGCCGCCCACCGCCCCTTGACTCCGCGGTCCCCGCGTGCAGCTTCCCTCCATGCACCGCCCCCGCCGGCCCTGGTCTCTCGCTTTCGCCGGTCTCGTGGTGGCGGCGCTCGCGCTTGGGGGCACGGTCATGGCCAGCGGCGGCACCTGGGTCCCCGGCGCGGGGCGCATCGAAGAGCCCGCGTACACCCTCCTCTCCCAATCCGGGGAGGTGGAGCTTCGGCGCTACGCGCCCACCATCGAGGCCCAGGTCACGGTCCAGGCCCCGTACGAATCCGCATGGACAGACGGCTTTCGCGTGCTGGCCAGCTACATCTTCGGCGCCAACCTGCCCGGCCGCTCCATCGCCATGACGGCCCCCGTCGCGCTGCAGCCCGCCGCGCGCGACGGCACCCCCATCGCCATGACGACGCCCGTCGCCCTCACCCCCGCCGGCAAGGACGTGTGGACCATCGCCTTCACCATGCCGGCGGAATGGTCTCTCGACACGCTGCCCGCCCCCAAGGACCCGCGGGTGCGACTCGTGCCGCGCCCCGCCCGCACCTGGGCGGCCCTCCGGTTTGGCGGCCGCTTGTCGCAGTCCACCGCGGACGCCCGCACCGCCGAGCTTCAGTCCGCCGTCCGCGCGGCCGGCTGGTCCGCCGCCGGCCCGCCCGTGCTCGCCCAGTACAACCCGCCCTGGATTCCCGGGTGGTTCCGTCGCAACGAGGTCCTGCTGCCCGTCGATGTCCCCGGCGCGGCGGCCCCCGGTGGCTGAGCCCGCGCCCGCCCACGGGCTCGTCATCTGGGGACGGGGGAAACGCGGTTTCCCCCGTAACGCCCCCTTCCTGTCCGCCCCGGCCGCCCGCAGCGACCGCGCCGCCCTGCCCGCGCGGCTGGACGGTCGCCGGGCGCCGGGCCATGCTGCGCGTGGGGCAGTCACGCCCTTGGGAGGCGCCATGCGGCAGGCAGCGATGCGGGTGGTGGTGGGAGCAGCGGCCGGTCTCGGGGCGGCGGCCCCGGCGTGGGCCTGCGGCGCGATGGTCGGCCCCGACGGCACGGTCATCGCGGCGGACGCGCAGCGCGCCGCCTTCGACTTGCGCACCGCCGGCGAGGTGACGGTGCACTACGAGGTGCGCGTGCAGGGCGACGCCAGCCGCTTCGGGTGGCTGCTGCCCGTGGTGGGGCAGGTGGTCGAGGTCACCGACGGCGCGCCCAGCTTTTTCGACGCGCTGGAGCAGCGCACCGCGCCGCGCTTCGACCTGCTCGCCAACAACAGCCCAGCGCCCCAGGGCTGCGCGTGCGGCCCCGGCTCCAAGGCCCTCTCGGGCGACGGCAACGCCTTCGGCGGCGACACCGGCCTCACCGTCATCGAGCAGGGCTACGCCGGCCCCTTCGCCTACGCGGTGCTGGAGGCCACCGCCCAGGGCGCGCTGGAGGCGTGGCTGGTCGAGAATGGCTTCTCCGCGGGCGTCGCGGCCGATGCCTTCGCCGCCTACACGGCGGATCCGCGCGGCGTGCAGTGGGTCGCCGTGCGGCTCGCGCCCTCCGGCGCGATGAGCAGCGACCTCGTGCTGCCGCCGCTCACCGTCCGGTACGGGCCGGCGGCCGACGGCCAGCTCGCCGTGGAGTACCCGGCCCGCCTCGCGGGGACGAGCACGCTGCCGGCCGTGCACACCACCCTGTACGTGCTGGGCGCTGGGGTCGGCACCGTGGGCGCGCCGTGGTCCAGCCCGGCGGTGACGGACAGCACGCAGGTCCTGGAGGGGCGCAGCAGCACGGACAGCCCCGATGCCGTCTGGGAGCGGCACCTCACCGAGGTCGGCGCGGGCGGGCTGCAGGTCTTCCAGACCTGGTCCGGCCAGTACGAGGACGGCACGGCGTGGCTCACCCGCTTCGACGCCATCCACGCGCCGGGCACGCTGACGGCCGACCTCCCGCTCGCCGACGACGGCGGCCAGCGCTGGGTGGACACGCTCATCACCATCCCCGCGCCCGACACCGGCGGCGCCGGGCTCCTGCTGCTCCCGCTCGGCCTCGGGGCCGTTGCGTGGGGGCGCCGCCGTCGGCGCTGAGGCACGTTCCACAGGAGAGGGGGCGCGTTCCACGCCGGAGGGGCTTGATCTTCCTCTCCGCTCTTGCTATGTCAATCACCTCTCCGAGGTCTCGCCTGAGGCCTCCTCCCCGCGGCGCCTCCCCGGCGCCCGCCCGCCCGCCGCCCACCTTGCCCTCCCGGGTGCTTCCCATGTCTCCCCGCGCCTCCATCCTGTTCGACGAGCTCCCCCGCGGCGCCGGCGGCCCTGGCGCCACCGACACCATCAGCGAACTGCTGGCGGCCTCCGGGGTCGACGCCGCGTCCGGCCTGTACGACGAGGCGCTGTCCCTCGCCCAGGCCGGCCAGTGGATCGAGGCCGCCGAGACGCTCCGCATGCTGCTGGTGCTGGACCCGACGGACGCCAACGCCGAGGTCCTGCTGTCCAAGGTGCTCGCCCGCCGCGGGCTGTGGACGGAGGCCCGCATCGCCCTCGAAGGCGCGGTGTCCAAGGGGGCGGTCCTGCCCTCCGGCCTGCGCGAATCCGTGGAGGCCGGCTTGCGCGAAGAAGACAAAGAAGCCGAGGAAACCCGCTCCCGCGTGCTCGCCCGCGAGGCCGCCGAGCTGCGCGCGCTGCGCCAAGAGGCCGCGCGTCTCCGCGCCGAAAACACCGAGGTCGAGCAGCGTCTTCACGCCGCCGAGCGCCGCACGGACCGCTGGGCCTCCATCACCTTCGCCGCCGGGGGCGTGGCCACCGCGCTGGTGTTGGCGATGGTGCTGTTCGGCGGCAAGCCCACCGAGACGGCCGTCGCCGATGTCGGCGCCCCGCCCGCCGCAACCGCCGCCGCGAGCATCGGCCCGGCCCCGGCCGACGCGCCGCAAGAGATCGCGGTGTCGGCGCCCGCCGCGGCGATCCCCGCGCCGGCCACCG
>JBEIVK010000202.1:0-6646 GCA_040373935.1 Alphaproteobacteria bacterium | reverse complement strand
GGCGGGCCGGCGCGGGGCGCGGGGGCGGGCTCCGCGCGCGCATCCGCGGCGGTTGGCCCGTCCGAGCCGTCGACCCCGGCGGAGGAGCCTTCGCCCCCGGCGGAGGAGCCTTCGCCCCCGGCGGAGGAGCCTTCGCCCCCGGCGGCGGAGAAGACGCCCAGACCGGCCGAGACGTCGGCGTCAAGCAGCGAGCCCAACGCGGCGCGGAGCGGCGCCCACGCGAAGGCGCCGGCCACCAGAGAGACGAGGAGGCCGGTGCCAAGCGCGAAACCGGCGCCGCGGGCCATCTGGCTGAAGCAGCCGGGGGCCTGGGCCTGGGCGCGCGCCTCGGCGGTGGCGAGCTTCTTTCGGAGGGCGTCCCGCTCTTTCTGGTGGGCGGCCTCGACGAGCGCGAGGGGGGTGCGGAGGGATTTCGCCTCGGCCTGGAGCTGGAGGTGCTCGGCGCGCAGCGCGTCGAGGGCGGCGTTGGCCTTGGCGAGCGACGCGTCCAGGGATGACTTCTCGGCGCGCACGGCCGCGAGCGCGGCGTCACGATCGGCGAGGGCGTTGGAATGGGCCGCGTCCCGTGCGGAGAGGGCCTCGGCGGGGCTCGCCGCAGGGACGATCGGGCCGTCGAGCGCGGTGAGCAGGGGCTCCCAGGCGGGGAGGGCACGCTCGGCGGCCGAGGGCGAGACGCGCGTGTAGGCGATCGCGCTCTCGCTGAACCCCCAGCGGAGCAACCCGGCGAGAGAGGCGCGGGCGGACTTGACGAAGGGCCACGGGTCCCCCGGGACCCAGGCGCGGACGTGCACGACGCGGTTGGCGTTGGTGCGCAAGGACTCGATGTGGGCGAGGGCGTCGTCCGTGAGGTACGCGACGCCGGTGGGCAGCTCCTGGGCCTCGGAGCTGCGCTGCTTGACGCGGTGGAGGAGGCTCTCGAGATCCTCTACGCCGCGGCCTTGGGCCCGGGAGTTGTCCTCGGCGCGCTGCATCCTCGCGCAGAAAAGCGCGAGCAGCAGTGCTTCGACGACCTGGCGACAGTCGAGCAGCATCGCGGTGGGCGAGTGGTGCTGCGCCTCCACGGCCGTCGCGAGGCGCTCGCGCATCAACAGGCGATAGCCCCGGACCGCGTCCTGCCAATCCACGGCGGTTTGGGATGGCGACATGGCGGGCTCCGGCGGGGCCGAAATCGTAGCACGCCTCAGCCACCGCCCCACGTTTCGACCCGCCACCCGCGGCGACGGGCCTCGCGGCGCAAGCGGGGGTCCGGGTGGACGGCCACGGGCTCGCCCACCGCGAGCAAGGCCGGCAAATCCGAATACGAGTCGGTGTAGAATGCGGCCTCGGCCAAAGACGCCCCCCGACCCGCCGCATACCCGCGCGCCAGCTCGACCTTGCCGTGGCCCACCGCGACGGGCGCGAGGGCGCGGCCGGTGAAGTGGCCGTCCGCGACCTCAAAGCGCGTGCAGAGAAAGGCGTCGAGACCCAGCGCCTCGACGGCCAAGGCCGACAGGTAGGGGCTCGAGCCCGTGAGCAGCACGAGGTGATCGCCGGCGGCGCGGTGGCGCCCCACGGCCTCCCAGGCGCCGGGGCGGATGCGGCCGCGCACCTCGTCGTCCCAGAACGCGCGGGTGCGGGCCTCCAACAGCGCCTCGGGGGTGCCGGCGAGCGTGGAGACGGCGGCGTGGACCATGCGGTCCACCCGGGAGTAGCCCAGGTGGTAGGCCCCCAACCACAGGGCCCCGTGGGCGGCCGAGCGCCGCGAGAGGTGGCCGGCGCGCAGCTCGCGGCGGATCCACGCCGACGCGGAGTTCACGGCGAGGACCGTGCGGTCGAGGTCGAAGAAGACGAGGCGCGGGCCGGGCATCGAGGCTCCCCTCGCCCCGTAGCCCGCCTGCCGGCCGCTGGCGCCTTCCGGCGGGGCGGCGCCGCGATAGGAGCCCGCCATGCACAACCCCGCCAGCGACCCGCGCGTCCAAGGCACGCCCGGGTGCGGACTCGCCGCCTACGTCGCCCTGCTGGGCACCTTCGCCACGGCCGGCATCGTCGGCATGGTGCTCGCCACCGGCCAGCTGATCCAAGCCGGCGCCTCCGCGGGGCCGATGCGCTACATCCCGGGCCCGATGGTGGCGGTGTGGCAGATGGAGGCCCTGCGGGAGGCCGGCCTGGTCGGGCTCACCGAAGCGCCGCTCGCCTTCCACGACGAGTCGCCGCTGCGCGACGCGACGACGGCCTGCGCCCTGATGGAGGACCGCCTGGTCCGCGTGGCCGAAGGCGAGGCGTTGACCCTCCCCTACGGGCAGATCGCCGGCGTGGAGCTCGAGGGCAACCCCTACGGCAACGCGTCCGTCATCGCCCGGGGCGAGGCCGGCGCGCCCACGGTCACCTGCCGCTTCGGCCCAGAGGAAGGCGCGGAGCGGATGCACCGGCAGCTGCTCTCCGAAAAGGCCGAAGCGCGGGGAGAGGCCGCGCCGGGGCCCGAACGCCCGGTGGGAGCCGTGCCTCTCTAATCCGCGTGAGCCAGCCTCACACGCTGGCTTATTGAGGATCTGGCTGCGGCTCGGGCCCGATGACCGCGGCGACGAGGGCGGCGGCCTCCTCTCGCCAGCCCGGCGGGCCGTCGTCCAACAGGCGGAGCGCGCCGAGGGTGTCGGCGAGCTGCGCGGGCCGAGACGCGCCGAGAAGGACCGTGCTGACGGCCGGATGGCCGGCAGCCCAGGCGGCGGCGAGCGCGGCGCGGGAGCAGCCCAGGCGGGCGGCGAGGGGCGCGAGGGCGCGGGCGGCGTCGAGGCGCGCGGGGGCCAGCTCGCCTTCGGCCAGCCAGTCCAGCTCCGGGCGTGCGAGGCGGGAGCCCACGGGCACGCCCGCGTCGTACTTGCCGGTGAGCACGCCCGACGCGAGCGGAGACCACACCATCAGGCCGAGGCCGCCGGCGCAGGCGGCGGCGAGGTCCGCCTCGACCCGGTGGCGCCGGAAGAGGTTGTATTCGGGCTGCTCGACGGTGGGCGGCACCCAGCCGTTCGCCGCGCAAACGGCCTGCACGGCGGCGACCTGCGCGCCCGACCACTCGCTCGTGCCCCAATAGAGCACCTTGCCCTGCCGGACGAGGATGTCCATGGAGAGGGCGGTTTCCTCCAGCGGGGTGGACGGATCCGGCCGGTGGCAGAGGTAGAGGTCCAGGTGATCGGTGCGCAGGCGCCGCAGGGCGTCGTGACACGCCGAAAAGACGCGCTTGCGGGACAGGCCGGTGCGGTTGGGGCCGTCGCCGCCCCAAAACACCTTGCTGGTGAGGATGAGGTCGTCCCGGCGGGCGGGCCCCAGCTCGGCGAGGAGTTGCCCGACGACGCGCTCGGCCTCCCCGCCGGCGTAGACCTCCGCGTGGTCCAGCAGGTTGACCCCGGCGTCCAGGGCGGCGTGGAGGATGGGCCGGAAGGCGTCGGCCCCCGCGACGTCCCCGGCCGTCAGCCAGGTGCCGAGCGAAAACACGGAGACTTCCAATCCAGAGCGGCCGAAGCGGCGGTACTCCAAAGGTCACTCGATGGCGGCACGCGCGGCCTGGGGCGTCACGGCGGCGTCCATGCAGACCGTGCCCGACGCGGCCTCCCCGGCGTCCAGCGGGTTGAGGCTGGACGGATAGTAGAGCAGGAGGTCCGTGCCGTCCAGCACCGGGAGGAGGTTCCACCAGTCCGTGAAGCCACCCACCCTGTCCAGCTCCACGGTGACCTCGCCGAGGGTCACGGCGGCGCTCCCCCGGTTGAGAACGGTGTATTCCGTACACTCGCCGCCGTAGCTGACCCCGGCCGGCCGCCAGATGAGGAGCAGGCTGTCGTTCATCGACAGCTGCCCGCTGCGCCCACCGCCCGTCCCGGCGTCGTCGCCCCCGGTGTCGCCCCCGCCGCTCTCGCCCCCGCCGTCGGTGACCTGCGCCTCGACCGAGAAGCCCGTGACCCGCACCCGCGGCTCGGCGCAGAAGTACACCCAGTGGTCGCTCCCGCTGCTGAGCGTGGAGTCCGTGAGCGGCTCGACGACGAGGGAGTCCCCCTCCGGCCAGAGGAAACCACCATCTTCGTAGACCCACCGGGTGACGGCGGCGTCGAGGTCGAGGGTGAGCGTCCAGTTGTCGATGTCGGGGCCGTTGTTCTTGAAGCGCACCTCGACGCAAGCGCCCTCGGGCCAGTCCGCGTAGCCATACCAGCGCCAATAGACGCTGTAGTCTCCGGCGGAGAGGCGCCCGCGATCCTCGCTGGGGCTGAGCTCCCCGCCGCCGCCGCCGCCGTTCCACGTACCATCATCGCCCGGAACACCGACCCCACCGCCGTCTCCAGCCGCGACATCGCCGGCGGAGCTGGTGTCGCCGGCCGGGGCGGACGGCTGCACGTAGCAGCCGACCATCGCCAGGAGGACCAGCAGAGAGGGCACGCGGGAGGGGGGCATCGGGCTCTCCAGGGCTGCGCCCCAAGTGTATGCGAATCCATGGGGGGCGGCACCCACGCCGTCGTGCCCGGCAAAACCCCTGACCTGCCACGGAACCGTCACAGCGCGTGGCTACACTCGCGCCATGCCGGAAACGATCCTCCTCGTCGACGATGAGTCCGAACTGCTTCAGGCGCTCCTGTTCGCGCTGCGGCGGGAGGGCTACGAGGCGCGCACGGCACGGAACGGGCGGGACGCCCTGGCGATCGCGATGGCAGAGCCCGCGCCGGACCTCGTGCTCCTGGACCTCATGCTCCCCGACATGCCGGGCACGGAGGTCTGCAAGCGGCTGAAGGCCGCACCCGCGACGGCCGGCATCCCCATCATCATGGTCACGGCGCGCAACGAAGAGATCGACCGTGTGGTCGGCTTTGAGGTGGGGGCCGACGACTACGTCGCCAAGCCGTTCAGCAACCGCGAGCTCATCCTCCGCATCCGCGCGGTGCTGCGGCGCAACCGCCCGCGGGAGGACGCCGGCCCGGCCGAGGCCTTCGGGCGCCTCAAGGTGGACGCCGCGGGGCACCGCGCCTGGGTGGACGGCCAGGAGGTCGCGCTGACGGCCCTGGAGTTCAAGCTCCTCGGCACCTTCATGGCGCGCCGGGGCCGCGTGCAGGACCGCGAGACCCTGCTGGACCAGGTCTGGGGCCTCGGCACCGCGGTCACCACCCGCACGGTCGACACCCACGTCAAGCGCCTCCGCCAGAAGTTGGGTCCGGCCGGCGATTACATCGAGACGCGCCGCGGCGTCGGCTACCGCTTCCGGGACCGCCCGGACGACCCGCCTTCGGAATAAGCGCCCCGCCCGCTCTCCCGTGCCACACCGCGCCCGCCTTCCCTCGCCCCGCCCGGCGGTCCTCGTGGCCGTCCTGCTGCTCCATGTCTCCGGGCTGGCCGCGGGGGCGGCGCTGGGCGCCGGCGGGCTCGAGGCGGCCCAGTGGCCCTTCGCGGTGGGGGCGCTGTTGCTGGGCCTTGGCGGCGCCATCCTGGGCACCCGCCTCGCCTTGGACCATCTGACGAGAGACCTGCGCGCCCTGGTGTCGCGGGCCGGCGGGGCGGCGCCTGCCGGGTCCGAGCCGGACGACCTGGGGGCGCTGACCGGCTCGGTGCGCCGCCTCACCCACGAGCTGGCCGAGACGCTGGGCGCCCTGCGCACCGAGCGGGACCACACGCGGCGGGTGCTCGAAGGGCTCGAAGAAGGCGTGGTGCTGCTGGACGCCGACGGGCAGGTCCGCACGGCCAACCAAGCGGCGGCCGACTTGCTCGGCCTCGGCCCCGCAGACCTCGGGCAGTCCCTGCCTGGGCGCAGCCGCACGCCGGCCCTGGCCGACCTGCTCGCCCGGGCCCACGCCGGCGAGGACGCCACCGCCGAGGTCGCCCTGCACCACCCGGGCGGCGAGCGCCGCCTCCTCTCCGCCCACGCCCGCCCGCTCGGCCCGGTCGGCGCCCTCGTGGTCTTGCGCGACATCACCGAGATCCGGCGCCTGGAGACGATGCGCCGCGACTTCGTGGCGAACGTGAGCCACGAGCTGCGCACGCCCGTCAGCATCATCCGCAGCTCGGCCGAGGCCCTCGCGGACGGCGCCTTGGAGGACCCGGCCTGGGCCCCCCAACTGCTCGATGCCGTCACCCGCAACACGCTGCGGCTCGGTCGGCTCATCAACGACCTGCTGCGCATCAGCCGGATCGAAGAAGGCCACCTCTCCCTGAGCACCGAGCCCGTGGAGCTGCTCCCGCTCGCGCAGGAGGTCGTGCGCATCCTGGAGCCGCGCCGGGCCGCGCGGGGCCAGCGCTTCGCCGTGACCGTGCCCGATGGGCTGGAGGTCCAGGCCGACGAGGGGGCGTTGGAGCAAATCCTCGTCAATCTGCTCGACAACGCGCTGCTCTACACCCCCGCCCGCACGACGATCACGGTGCGAGCAGAGACGGCGGGCGGGCGGGTGCGCTTGGAGGTGGCGGACGACGGGCCCGGCATCGCGGCGCACCACCACGCGCGCGTCTTCGAGCGCTTCTACCGGGTGGACGCCGGGCGCGCGCGCGACGACGGAGGCAGCGGCCTGGGGTTGGCCATCGTGAAGCACCTCGCCGAGGCCATGGGAGGCGGGGTCTCCCTGCACAATCACCCGCCGCGAGGGGCGGTGTTCCGCGTGGAACTCCCCGCCGCGGGGCCCGAAGCGCCGGCGGCGGCGGCGGCGGC
>JBEIVK010000336.1:0-4809 GCA_040373935.1 Alphaproteobacteria bacterium | reverse complement strand
GTAGACCACGCGAATCTCGGCGTCCTCGGCGTCTACGCGAAGACGTGCACCATCGTTTACGGAAAATGAGCGCCCCCAACCCGCGGTGATCTCGCTCAGGGGGCGCCCGGGCGGAGGGCCGGCCCCTCTCCCGGCGCCGCCTGTTGCCGCGGGCGATGTTCCAAAGGGCGGTCTCGAGCCGCCAAAGGCGCCATACAGCGCCAGGTGGGCCAGCCGACAGAAAGGCGAGCCCACCTGCGCGCAATGACTCCCGCCGCAAGCCCGACCGTGCCGGTTCTGGGCGGTGAAGCCATAGCAACGGTCAAGCTCGCGTCTGCCAACCCAACGGCCTCGCACGGCCGACCGCCAGCCGCGTCGAGGGCGGGCGCAATCTGGCAGAGCCACCTTCGGCCCCAGAGTGCTGGGCCACCGCCCTCACCGCAAAACCGAAAACGAATCAATCACATTTCCCGCCAAGTCCCGCACCACCACCTCCGCGGTGTCCGCCCCGATGTCCGCGGTGATCCAGTGCTCGATGGCCTCAGCCTTGGCGTTGAACCAGTCGGTCTCGCTCTCGCGGTAGAGGGGGGCGCCGGCGCCGCCGGAGACGATGTAGACGGTGCCGCGGCCGGTGGGGTCTTCCTGGCCGGCGGCGATGGGGACGCTGCGTTCGTAGATGTGGTTGTGGCCGGCGAGGACGACGTCCACGCCGTGCTTGTCGAAGAGGGGGGCCCAGGCGTCCCGCACGACGATGTCGCTGCCGTGGCGGGTGCAGGTGGAGTAGGCGGGCTGGTGGTGCATGGCGAAGGCCCAGGGCGCGGTGCGGGCGCCGAGGGTGTCGTCGATGAAGCGGGCCTGGGTGGTGTCGATGTCGGCGGCGTCGCGCACGGTGTCGTTGAGGGAGAGGACGTGCAGGCCGACGGTCTGGACGTCGAACCACTCCTCGTTGCCGGGGAAGGCGAACTGCGCGAAGTAGGCCTGGGCGAGGAACTCGTGGTTGCCGTGGGCGGCGATGAAGGGGCGGCGGGCGAGGATGTCGCCGCTGGCCTCGAACCACGCGTCCCACTCGAGCTGGTTGGCGCCCAGCTCGACCATGTCGCCCGAGAAGAGGATGAGGTCCGGCTCGACGGCGTCGGCGGCCTGGAGGAGGGTGCGCCAGGTGTCGTAGGCGCCGCGGCTGTCGCCGGCGAGCACGACGCGCAGGGGGGCGGTGTCGCCGGGGGCGCGCGGCGCGGTGAAGGTGATGGGGTCCGACCAGCCGCCGTCGCCGCCGACGCGGTAGGTGTAGGCGGTGCCGGGGCTGAGGAGGCCGCACAGGCGGACCTCGTGGATGCGGAAGGGGCCTTCGCCGATGGTGCCGCCGCCGTAAAGGAAGCTGGCGCCCTCGGTGCGGGTGGCGCCGGCGGGCCAGGTGTCGGCCGGGCCCCACTCGACGACGCTGGCGAGGGTGCCGGTGTCGGTGCGCCAGAGCATCGCGGTGGAGCGGGAGAGGTCGGACGAGGGCCAGCCGAGGTGGACGTGGTACGGCGCGGGGGCGGCGCCGTAGGTGTCGGCGTGGGGCGTGGCGGGCACGGGCTGGCCTTGGAGGCTGCCGGTGGGGACGAAGATGTCGGCGCTGCAGTCGGCGGCGGCGCCGGCGCTGTCGTCGGCGGCGATGCCCGGGACGCCCTCCGGGTAGAAGTCGCAGGCGGCGAGCGGGGAGAGCGCGAGGGCGGCGAGGGCGTCGGCGGCGGGGCGGCGCATGGGGGCTCCAGTCCGGGGGCGGCAGGCAGGCTCAGAACGTGAAGTGGCCGGCGAGCATCAGGGCGTCGTTGTCGTAGGGCTGGCCTTCCAACTCGTCGTAGTGGTCGTAGATGAGCTGGATGCGGAGGTCGTGGACGGAGGGGAGCCAGGGGGCGCCGAGGTAGTAGCCGACGCCGCCGCTGGTGATGCGGGTGCGCTGGGCCGGGTCCGTCGGGCCGGTGAGCGGGACATCGGCGCCCACCGGGTCGAAGCGATCGACCTCCTGGACCTTTCCGACGAGGGCGAGGTGGGTCTCGGTCCAGCGGGTGCCGGGGACCCACAGGCCGGCCTGCGCGTACCAGCCGCCGGCGGTGGAGTCGGCGATGGAGGGGTCTTGCCAGTCGATGGACTGGTGCAGCAGCTCGGCCTGGGCGGTGAGCCAGCGCCAGTGGACGAAGGCCTCGCCGTTCAGCGCGAACAGGCCCATCTCCTGGCCCTCGGGGCCGTCGATGTTGCGGTAGACGATGCCGCCGAGGGAGAAGGTCGGGTCGTCGTCGACGTGCAGCAGCTCTTCGCGGGTGCCCGGGCCGCCGATGGGCGAGACGGCGAGGCGGGCGACGGTGAGGAACTTGCGGTTGACGTTCTCGAGGCGGTTGGTGCCCTCGCCGTTGTAGGCCCCGACGGCGTACTCGACGACGTTGCGCTGGGTGGAACCGTGGACCATCGCGCCCATGTCGCGGCGGGGCCCGAGGTTGTCGATCTCGGCGCGCTCGGGGAACAGGGTGCGGCGGTCCGAGACGATGAGGGTGCGGGAGGTGGGCGTCTTGTATTGGCCGACCTGAAACTGCACGGCGCGGTGGGCGCGGACGTTGACCATGAAGTCGAACAGGCGCGGCTCGGGCGCCATCTCGACGCTGATCTTGGGGATGAGCGCGAAGCCGCCGCCGTCTTCGGCCAGCTCGCCGTTGAGCTCGAAGCGGGCGCGGCGGATGACGAAGCCGTAGGTGCCGGCCGCGCCGGCGGCCTCGTCCTCCGGGATGTGAAGGAAGCGGGGCTGGGCGAAGCCGCCGATGTCCAGGGTGATGTGGTCGAAGCCCTGGGGCGGGCGGGTGTCCACGACGTCGAGGGCGAGGGCCGGGGCGACGAGGGCGGCGGCGAGGAGCATGGGCACCTTGGCGAACGGGCCCCGGCGCGGGGGCGGCCGCGTGGCGGGACAGGGGCGGCTCAGGCGGGGGCGAGGGCGTCCACGACCACGACGAGGGCGGTGAGGTTGTCGTCGGAGCCGGCGGCCATCGCGTCTTCGACGAGGCGACGCGCGACCTCGTCGGGCGGGGCGTCGGCGGCGAGCCGGCGGGCGAGGGCGTCGGGGGCGAGGAAGCCGTGAAGGCCGTCGCTGCTGAGGAGGAAGATGTCGCCGGGGGCCAGCGAGAGGGTGCCGGTGTCCGTGCCGGCGTCCACGCGGATGCCCGGGTCGTCGCCGAGGCCGCGGGAGCCGAACAGGAAGTTCTGCGCCAGCGCAGCGGCCGCGGGGGGCGGCTGGCGGCCGTCGCGGGCGGCGAACTCGCCGCGCGTGTGGTCTCGCGAGAGCTGGGTGAGCGCCCCGCCGCGCAGCAGGAAGAGGCGGCTGTCCCCGACATGGGCCCAGGCGGCGTCTTGCTCGAAGAGCCAGAGGGCCGTGAGCGTCGTGCCGAGGTTGCCGCTGCCGCGCGCCAACGCACGCTCGCGCAAGCGGCGGTGCGCGCGAAGGATGAAGGTGTGGAGGGCCAGCTCGGCGTCGGGCGGGCGGGGATCGGCGGCGAGGCGACAGAGGGCCTGGACGGCGGCCTCGCTGGCGACGGCGCCGTGCTCGTGTCCGCCCATGCCATCGGCGACGGCGACGAGCACCCCCGCGACCTCCTGGGCCTGGGCGGCCTCCCCCACCGGGCCGCGCCACCGCACCCCGCCATCGCGGGCGAGCAGGTAGTTGTCCTCATTGTGGAGGCGGCCCCCGCGGTCGGGGCCGATGCCGCGCGTGCAGTAGACGCCGAGGCGGACGGGGAGGGTCATGGGCGGGACCTGGGGCGCGGGCCGAGCATAGCGGGCGCGGGCTCAGTTGGCCGGACTGTCGGGGCCACGCAGCACCGCGTAGAGGGCCGCACCGGCCAGCAGGCGGTCCCCCGCGGCGAGGCGCAGGGGCGAGGCGTCCTCGGGCGCGGTGCGCCAAGGCCCGCCGGCAACCGACACGAAGAAGGGCGCCCAGGTGCCATCCGGGCGAGCGTAGGTGTCGGCGTAGCCGGAGAGCACGAGGGCCCCCGCGGCGTCCACCTGGGCGGAAACGGCGATGGGGCCGAGGCGCAGGGCGCGGCGCGGGCCGGGGTGCAGGCCGGCGCACAGCAGGGCGCGGGTGGAGAGGCCGCGGCGGTCCACCGCGAGCAGCCAGGCCCGCGGCTCGGGCAGCGACGGGTCCGGCGCGAGGCGCAGCGGGACCGGGAAGCGCTCGGCCCCGCCGGGGGCGCGGCGCGCCAGCTCGATGTGGAGCTCCGACCCTGCCTCCGCCTGGGCGACGAGGCGCCCGTCGAGGCGCAGGCGGGCGGCGTCGGTGTCCAATCGCTCGACGCGGGCGGCGCCGGCGGCGACCGTGACGCGCAGGGCGAGGGCCGGGGCGAAGACCTCGGCGGGTGACTCCTTCCATTCGGGGACGACAAAGTCGGCGCCGGGGTGGTTGCCGAGGGTGCGGGTGCCCGAGACCATCCAGCCGATGAGGACGAGGCGCAAGGGGGCGCCCAGCTCCCGGCGGGCGGCGGTCGCCTCGACGGTGGCGACGGGGCCGACCGCGCCAAAGGCGGGGGCCGGCGCGCCGGGCGGAGCGGAGAGCGGATCCTCGCGGTCCCCGATGATGCTGTCGGCCGAGCGAGGGATCTCGATGGCGGGGGGCGGGCCATCGGGGAGATCGGTCGGGTCGCCGGCGAGCTCCATCGGCGGGCCGACGGTGGGGGACGCCGCGGCCGCCCGGGGCGGCGGCAGGCGCTCCGGGGCATCCAGCCCGATGAGGGAGTCGGTGGAGACGGGGAAGACCGGCGGCGGCGGCGGGGCGCCGCGCTCGCCCAAGCCGCGGGCCGCGGGCAGGGC
>JBEIVK010001006.1:0-1519 GCA_040373935.1 Alphaproteobacteria bacterium | reverse complement strand
GCCGCTGCCCTCACCGTGTGGGTGGTGCAGCCGCCGGCCCCAGCACCGCGGTGATCGCGGCGCGGGTGGCCTCGGCCATCGCGGCGATCTCTCCGGTGGTCATCGCCAGCGGCGGCATGAAGACGAGGGTGTCCCCGAGCGGCCGGATGAGGAGGCCGAACGCGCGGGCCGCCATGCACACGGCATGCCCCACGCGGGCGTCCGGCCCGCGGCCGTGCACGAGGTCGGCGGCGCCCATGAGACCCAGCTGGCGGGTGGCGCCGACGTGCGGGAGGCCGGCGAGCAGCGCCTCCAACGCGGCGACCTTCGGCGGCAACCCCTCGAGCACGCGCTCATCGGCGAAGAGGGCGAGGCTCTCCAGGGCCACGGCGCAGGCCAGCGGGTTTCCGGTGAAGGTGTGGCCGTGAAAGAGCGTGCGGTACGCCGGGTAGGGGCCGCGGAACAGGTCAAAGATGGGCTCGGAGACCAGGGTCGCGGCCAGCGGCAGCAGCCCGCCGGACAAGCCCTTGGCCACGCAGAGCACATCGGGACGCAGCCCAGCCTGCTCGCAGGCGAACAGCGTGCCCGTGCGCCCGAATCCGGTCGCCACCTCGTCCACCACGATGTAGGCGCCGACCGCACGCGCGGCCTCGGCGAGCGCCCGCAAGAACGCGGGGCTGTGGCGGCGCATGCCCGCCGCGCCCTGCACGAGAGGCTCGACGACCAGCGCGGCGAGCGTCGGGCCGGCGGCGCCCAGCGCGGCGCGGGCTTGGGCCAAGCACGCCTCCTCCTCGGCCGCCCGGGCCGCGGACGGGCTGTCGAGGCGCACGGCGTCGAAGAGCAGCGGCCGGTAGAGGGCGTGGAACAGGTCGATGCCCCCCACGCTCACCGCGCCCACGGTGTCCCCGTGGTAGGCGTGGGTGAGGGCCGCGAAGCGGGTGCGCTGGGTCTCGCCGCGGAGCTGCTGGGCTTGGAAGGCAATCTTCAGGCCCACCTCCACCGCGGTGCTCCCGCTGTCGCTGAAAAAGACGCGCTGCAGCGGCGGCCCGCCCCCCGCGAGCGGAGCGGCGGCGTCGACGAGGGCCGCGGCGAGGCGCGCGGCCGGGGCATGCGACAAGCCGAGCAAGGTGCTGTGCATGACGGCGCCGGCCTGCGCGCTGAGGGCCGCGCGCAGCCGCGGGTGGTCGTGCCCGTGGACATTGGCCCACAACGAGGACACGCCGTCGAGGTAGACCCGGCCCTCGGTGTCCTCGAGGTAGACCCCCCGCCCCCGGGCGATGAAGACGGGCGGCCCGGCGGCCTCCCATTCGTCCTGGGCCGTGAACGGGTGCCAGAGGAACCGGTGATCGAGGGCGGCGAGGGTGGCGGTCTCGGGGCGCATGCGCGGCTCTCTCCCCGCGCGTCTGAACGCGGGGCGGAGCCGGCGGCAAGGGGCGAGGGCCATCCCGGGGCGGACGGGGGCCGCCGCGGGCCCTTCCCCGGCCGCGCGGTTCGCGCCTCCGCTCGGCGGTCCCCCGGGGGCCGCGGCCGGCCCGGCGGC
>JBEIVK010000698.1:0-2498 GCA_040373935.1 Alphaproteobacteria bacterium | reverse complement strand
CACCGCGCAGCCGAGCGCCAGCACGAGAGGGTGGATCATGGGGTGCTCTCCGCGGGCGGAAAGCCGAGGTGCCGCACCCCCGCCGGGGTGACGATGCGCCCCCGGGGCGTGCGGGCGAGGAACCCCTTGTGGATGAGGAAGGGCTCGCAGACGTCTTCGATCACGTCGCGCTCTTCGCCGAGCGCCGTCGCCAGCGTGGAGAGGCCGACCGGCCCGCCCCCGAACTTGAGCTGCAGGGTCTCGAGAAGGCGCCGGTCGAGAAGGTCCAGGCCCTCTTCGTCGATCTGGAGCTGAGACAGCGTGCGGTCCACCACGGCCGGGGTGATGCGGCCGTCCGACTCCACCTCGGCGAAGTCCCGCGCCCGCCGCAGCAGGCGGTTGGCGACCCGTGGCGTGCCCCGCGAGCGCCGGGCCAGCGCGCGCGCGCCATCCGCCGCGAGCTGCACGCCGAGACGGGCGGCGCTGCGCGTGAGGATGTGGGCGAGGGTGTCGGGGTCGTAGAGGTCAAACTGGAGCTGGATGGGGAAGCGATCTCGCAAGGGGGCGGAGAGAAGCCCCTTTCGCGTGGTGGCGCCGACCAGCGTGAAGCGCGGCAGCGGCATGCTGACCGACTGGGCGCCGGGCCCCTGGCCCATCAAGATGTCGATCCGGAAGTCCTCCATCGCCGCATAGAGCACCTCTTCGACTGCGCGTGGCAGGCGGTGGATCTCGTCGATGAACAGCACTTCGCGGGCGTTGAGCGCGACCAGCAGCGCCGCGAGATCGCCCCCGCGTTGGATGAGCGGCCCCGCCGTCACCCGCACATCGGTGCCGAGCTCCTCGGCGATGACGTGGGCGAGGGACGTCTTGCCGAGCCCGGGCGGCCCATGGAGCAGCGTGTGATCCATGGCCTCTCCCCGGCCCTTCGCCGCGCGAATGGACACCCGGAGGTTGTCGACGACATGCGCCTGGCCGAGCACCTCGTTGAGCGTGCGCGGCCGTAGCGCAGGGTCTTCGGCGCGGCGCTCCGCGTCGTCCAGGGCGGCGGGGGAAGTGGGGCGGTCCCGGTGGGGAGGCACGGCTCAGGCCTGGGGAGAGAGGACGCGGAGAGCGGCGCGCAGCCGCTCGTCGAGAGGGGCTTCGGGCCCCGGCACCGCGCCCCCGGACAAGGCGCGGTCGATCTCCGACTTCTTGTAATCGAGCCGCGCCAGCGCGAGCACGAGCGGATCGGAAGGCGAGGGCCGCGGCGCCGCCGCGCTGGCCGTGGCGTCGGCGAGGAAGGACACGTCCAGCTTGCCCTTGAGCTCGAGGCAGAGGCGAGAGGCGAGCTTGGGCCCCACGCCGGCCACTTTGGTGAGGGCCTTGATGTCGTCGGCCGCGACGGCGCGGGCCAGGCCTCCGACCCCCACCTGGGCGAGCAGCCCGACCCCGATGCGCGGCCCCACGCCGTTGACCGCGACGATGACCTCGAAGGCGTCCCGTTCGGCCGCGGACGCGAAGCCCACGAGCGACATGCCATCTTCGCGGAACAGCTGCACGGTATGGACGATGACCGGCCCGTCCCCGGCGGCCGCGAGCGCCGGCCCGACGGTGACCCGGTAGCCCACCCCGCCGCAGTCGATCACCACCCAGTCCGGGCCGTGCGCCACGATGTCTCCCCGCAGGCGGGCAATCACGGGGCGCCTCCCGCGAGCCGCGCCGCGAAGGCGCCTTGGGTGTGGTGGGTGATGGCCAGCGCCGCGGCGTCGGAGGCGTCGAGGGGCAGCGCGTCCCGCAAGCCGAGGAGGCGCTCCACCATGCGCGCGACCTCGGCCTTGCCGGCGCGCCCAGAGCCGCCGACCGTCTGTTTGGCGACCATCGTGTTGTACTCGAAGATGGGCAGCCCCGCCTGTGCACACGCCACGAGCGCGACCCCGCGGGCCTGCCCGAGCCGCAGCGCGCTCTCGGCGGACTTGTGGGCGAAGATCTTTTCGATCGCCACCGCATCTGGCCGCAGCTCGGCGATGGCCTCGGCCACCCCGGTGTGGATGACGAGCAGGCGATGGGGCATCGGGTCGTCTGAGTCGGTGCGTACGAGCGACGCGCGCACGAGCTGGAACCCGCTCTTGACGCGGCGGACGGCGCACAGCCCCGTGACCTGGCTGCCGGGGTCGATGCCGAGGACGAGCACGGGGCCTCCGGGTGAACGGGCGTGCAGTATTGCGCAGCCGGGTGGCGCGCAAGGGAGGAGGTGGCGGCGCGGCCGCGCCACCGGACCGGCGCGGGGGCGTTGCGGGGCCGCGCAGGCCCCGCCCCAAGAGCATGACAAAGACGACGTGTAACGCCGGCTCACGGTGCTATCCCTCGGGGATCTCCAGGCGCTCGCCCCCGCCGAAGAACACGCAGCGACGGTGATCGCCGGGGGGCACGGACTCGCCGTCCCAGACCACGCAGTCGTGGAGGGTGGCCCCCGCGGGCACGCGCGCCCCCGCGCCGACGACGCTGCGCGAGAGGCGCCCGTGGACCGTCGCGTCTGGGCT
>JBEIVK010000894.1:0-1779 GCA_040373935.1 Alphaproteobacteria bacterium | reverse complement strand
CGGCGGCCCGGAGGGCCGGTGCAAGCGGCGGAACGCCGCGCCGCACGGAGCGGCCCCGCCGCGACCCGCCGGAGAGACGCGGTGCCGGGCGGCACGCCCGGCAGGCGCCCGGACCTTGCCGGAGGCCCGAATCAGGCGCTTTGGAAGGTGGACAACGGGAGCTTGGGGACCCAGGGGCGGTCTTCGCTGTTGGCGAGGCGGGCCGGGCGGGCCGTGAGGACCTCGCAGCCGGTGGGCGTGATGAGGAGGGTGTGCTCAAACTGGGCGGAGAGGCTGCGGTCTCGCGTGAGGGCCGTCCAGCCGTCGTCGAGGTGGGTGACCTCGGGGGAGCCGAGGTTGATCATGGGCTCGATGGTGAAGCACATGCCGGGGCGGAGGCGGGCGCCCTTGCCGGGGAGGCCGTGGTGCGGGACGCTGGGGCCGCCGTGGAAGACGCGGCCGATGCCGTGGCCCGTGTATTCGCGCACGACCGAGCAGCCTTTGGATTCGGCGTACTGTTGGATCGCGTAGCCGATGTCGCCGACGGTGTTGCCGGGGCGGGCGGCGGCGATGCCGATCTCCAGGCACATGCGCGAGACCTCGACGACATGGCGGGCCATCGGGGCGGGCTCGCCGATGTAGAAGGTGGCCGAGGTGTCGCCGTAGTAGCCGTTCTTGTTGGGGAGCATGGGCGTGACGTCGACGTTGATGATGTCGCCGTCCTTGAGGGCCTGCGGGCCGGGGATGCCGTGGCAGATGACGTCGTTGACGCTGGTGCAGACGCTTTTGGGGAAGCCCTTGTAGTGGAGCGGGGCCGGGTAGGCGTCGTGGGCGAGCGTGTAGTCGTGGACCAGGGTGTTGATGTCGTCCGTCGTCATGCCGGGGCGGAGCTGGGCGCCGATGTACAGGAGCGTATCGGCGGCGAGCTGGCAGGCCCGGCGCATGGGCTTGATGTCGGCGGGGCCGAGGAGAATGACGGAGGACACGGGACACCGGGAGCGGGGGGTGGCCGGGGGACGTAGCACCGTCTACGCGGGGCGCAACCGGATAGGGGAGGGCATGCGCCCGCCTGTCGCCGCCTCGGCTTTCACGTCCACGAAGACCTTCGCCAACCTGCCCTGCAACCACCGGCAGTGGCGCCACGCGGGGCACTGCGCGTTCCTTCATGGGTATTCGCGGAGCTACACCTTCCATTTTGCCTGTTCGGAGGTGGACGAGACGCACTTCGTGGTGGACTTCGGGTCGCTCAAGCGGCTGAAGCGCTGGTTGGAATGGATGTTCGACCACACCACCCTCATCAACGCGGACGACCCGGAGCTGCCGCTGTTCGAGACGCTGCACGCGCGCCAGGTCATCGACCTACGGGTGATGCCGAACGTCTCGATGGAGGCGAGCGCCCGCTACGTCTGGGCCTACGCGGACGCGCTGGTGCGCGCGGGGACGGGCGGCCGGGCGTGGTGCTTCGCGGTGGAGGCACGGGAGAACGACAAGAACTCCGCGTTCTACACGGTGGCGCGGGACGGCAGCGAGCCGGCGGGGCCGTGGGGCCTGCCGGATCCGACCTCGGCGGCCGGAGATTGACCGTCGGCCCCCGGTGTGGCAGGCTGGGGCAGGCGCCGGGGTTCCGGCCGGGGGGAGCGATGCGGGCCTTGCGCGTGGTGCTGTGCGTGTGGTTGGCGGCCTGCGCGTCGGGGTCGGCGAAGGTGGGGCCGGGCGGGTTCGGGAGCACCGCTCCCGATGCCGGCGGCGAAGGCGATGGGGTGGCGGGCGATGGCGCGGGCGGGGGCGCAGACACGGCGG
>JBEIVK010000960.1:0-1619 GCA_040373935.1 Alphaproteobacteria bacterium | reverse complement strand
GTGCTCCTGGGCGGGCGGGTCCGCCAGACGCCGCTCCCGCCCGGGGGCCTCGCGTGGTTCGGGCCAGGGGCGGCCGCGGGCGTCTTCGGCGCGCGGGCGCGGGCACGCTCGGCGATGGCGATGGCGGAGCTCGTCGGGGGAGGCGCCGAAGAGCGGACGTACGCCGATTGGGTGAGCCGCCGCATGGGCACCCCGGCGCTCGAGGGTGTGTACGCGGGCTACGCGCGGCGTCGCTTCGGCGTGGGCCCCGACGAGCTGGGCGCGGCGGTCGCGCGGAGCTTGCACGTGCCGCCGGAGGTCGCTCCCGCGCTCGCGCGCCCGGCGGCTGGGTTCGCCTCCTTGGAGGATGCCCCCGCCGGCGTGCCGGTGGAGTGGGGCGTGGACGTCGCGGGGTTCGAGGTGGTCGACGGGCGGGTCGTCGCCGTGATCCGGCGCGACGGCCCTCCGGTCCCCACCCCGGACGGCGTCTGGGCCTGTGTGGCCCCGCCCGTCGTCACGGACTGGCTCGGGTCGGCGCTGCCGGTGGGCGTTCACACGCTCGCTGCTGCGTTCCGGGCCGCCCCCGCCGCGCGGGTGCGTGCGCCGCGGCCTGCGCTCGCCTTGCCCGACGAGCTGCACGTGCTCGACGACACAGCGCGGTTCTGGCGCGTGGTTGTTCCGGCGGCGGACCCCGAGGCCTTGTGGGTGGACTTCACCTTCGCGCCGGGGGCCATCGTCCCGCCGCGCGGGGAGCTGGTCGAGGCGGCGGCGGCCGGCCTCGCGTCCTTCGGCGCGGAGGGCGGAGAGGCCGCGCTCGCGGGAGCGGAGGTGGCGGAGATCGAGGGCGGCGTTCCCCTCTGGACGCCGCACATTCGGGCGCGGCTGCGCGATGTGCACCTCGCGCTGCGGCCCTTCGGCGTGGTCCCGGCGGGGCGGCTGGGCGCCTGGGCGGACCTCGACGCCGCGGAAGACCTCGCGCTCGCCCGCGGTCTCGCCGCCGCCGACGCCGACCCGCGGGAGGTCCACCGCGCGCAGGTCGACCCACCGGCTCGGTTGCGCGATTTGCTCGTGTCGTCGCGGGCCTTCGTCCACCGCTGACCCCAACGTCGGGCGGGTGCGGCGCGTGGCCGGCGTGGCGGACCTCGCCCTCGCGGCGTCCGCGCGCCGGACGTCGATGCGCCGCCCGTCGCCTCAGGGGGCGGTGGTCCCTGTCGCTCCGTCCATCCGGGCCAACGCCGCTTCTCGGCCCCCGGCGGCCCACGGGCGGCCGGCGGCCCAGAGCCCGCGGGCGTCCACACGGTCGGCCCCCGCCTGCAGCGTCAGGGTGCCGTCGAGGGCGCAGGTCCCTCCGCCGGAGAAGCGGAGAACCCAGAGCCAGGCGCCTCCTTCGCGCTGCAAGGTGCGCTCCCCGCGCGGGTCTCCGGCCAACGGGCGGGCGAAGGGGTCCCCCAAGCAGCGGCTGAGCACGGGGCCCAGGCGGTCCCAGCGCCGTCGCAGCGGCGCGCCCGGTCGATCGTCGAGGGACACGCGCGCGCCATCGACCCGGAGGGACACGGTGGCGCCGGCGGGGTGCCGCCAGGCCTCGTGCAGGCGGCCGGCGGCCGCGGTGCGCGACACGAGCCCCCACGCCCCGGCCGGCG
>JBEIVK010000091.1:0-10178 GCA_040373935.1 Alphaproteobacteria bacterium | reverse complement strand
GCTCTCCCGCCGCTGCCATCCGGCGGAGCAAGCCCGGCGGGGCGAACCGCGGCCCGTGGACCGCGGCGAGGGCATCCAAGGCCGCGACGGCAGCGGGGAGCCCCAGGCGATCGAGAAACACGAAAGGGCCGCCCGTCTGGGGTGCGAAGCCGATCCCGAGCAGCGCGCCGACGTCGCCGTCTGCCGGCGCCCGCAGCACGCCCTCCTCGAGGGCCCGCACCGCCTCGACGGACTGTGCGAGCAGCAACCGCCGGCCCAGGACCGCGGCGTCCGCGGCGGGCGCCGCGCGCTCCGGCCCGCGCAAGCCCGCGACGAGGGGCGCGAGCCCCGGCCAGAGCCCGCGCCGTTTTCCCGCCGGGCCATCGTACTGGTAGAAGCCGGCGCCCTGGGCGCGCCCGTGCCGGCGGTGGCCATCCACCATCTCCACCAGCAGGGCGCGGGCCGCCGGCAGGACGCGTCCGGTGCGGGCCTCGGCTTGGTCCAGCACCTTTCGGCCGAGCGAGAGAGCGACCTCGTCGAAGACCTGCAGCGGCGGCACCACCATCCCCGCCGCGCGGGCCCCCCACTCGATGAGGGCCGGCGCGAACCCCTCGGCCAGCAACTGCACGCCCTCCAGGATGTAGGCGGCGAACACGCGGGTCGTGTAGAAGCCGTAGCCATCGTTGACCAGGATGGGCGTCTTCCCGAGCCGCCGACAGAACGACAGCGCACGGGCGACCGCCTCGGGCGCGGTGGCAGGCCCCTGCACGACTTCGACGAGCGGCATCTGCTCGACCGGGCTGAAGAAATGCAGCCCGAGGAAGCGGGACGGGTCTCGCGACGGGGCGCCCAGCTCCGACACCGGCAGCGCGCTCGTGTTGGTGGCCCAGAGCGCGGCCGGAGCGAGGCGCGTCTCCAGCGCCCCCAGCACCGCATGCTTCACGGTCACGTCCTCCACCACGGCCTCGATGAGCAAGTCCGCACCGTCCACCGCGGCGTCGTCGGTGTGAGCTGCGATGCGCGCGAAGGCCTCCTCCGCCCGCCCCGGCGCGCGCAGGCGCCGCGCAAGGTGCGCGCGCGCGTGGCCCAACGCGGTGTCCAGCGCGGCCGGGTGGATGTCCTTCAGCACCACCGAGAAGCCGCGCTCCGCGAGCAGCGCCGCGAGGCCGCCGCCCATCATGCCGGCCCCGAGCACCACGACCCGGGCGATGCCATCGGACGCACCCGGGGCGAGCGCCGGCAGGCCGACCTGCCGCTCGGCGGCGTTGCGGCTGTACCAGATGGTGCGAATCATGTCTTTGCAACCATCGCTCACAACGATCGCCGCGAAGGCACGCGCCTCCACCTCGAGGGCGCGGTCGAAGCGCAGCCCGCCGCCCTCCTGCACCACCTCCAAGACCACCTCGGGTGCCCGGAACACCCCGGCGGACCGGCCGAACAGCATCGCCGCGGCCCCCATGAAGAGGTGGCGCCACGCCTCGGTGCCCGGCGCGACGCCCGGCCACGCGAAGGTGGGGGCGTCCCATGGCTGGACGGCGCCCGGATGCGCCGCGATCCAGGCGCGACCGGCGGCGCGGGCGGCGGGGAGGTCCTCTGCCAGAGCGTCGAGCAGGCCGGCCTCGCGGGCCGCGGGGATGCGCGGGGTGCGCGCGAGCAGCATGTGCTCCAAGGCGGCCTGTGCGCCGAGGATGCGGGGGAGACGCTGGGTGCCGCCGCCGCCGGGGATGACGCCGAGCTGGACCTCCGGAAGCCCGACGCGCGCCCCCGGCGCGTCCACGCCGATGCGATGATGGGCCGCCAGGGCCAGCTCGTAGCCGCCGCCGAGCGCCGCCCCACGCACCAGCGCCACGACCGGATGCGCCAGCGTCTCCAGCCGCCGAAGCGCGGCGTGCAGCGCTTGCGATGCGGCATAGATGCGAGAAGCGTCCCGCTCCGCGAAGACCATGTCCAGGTCTGCGCCGACACAGAAATCCTTGTGCGCGCTCTCGACGAGCACGCCACGCAGCCCGGGCGCCGCGGCGATGGCGTCCACCATCGGACCGATATCCCGGAGAAAACCCGCGCCGATTTTGTTGACGCCACCCGGCATGTCGAGGAGCAGCGTCGCCACCCCCGCGTCGTCGATGGTGGCGCGGCCGGTTTCGGTGTGCAGGAGGAGGGTGTCCATGCGGAGGCTCACACGCGCTCGAGGATGGTGGCGATGCCCATTCCGCCGCCGATGCAGAGGGTGACGAGGGCAGTGGCCTGCCCACGCGCCTCCAGGGCGTCCAGCGCCGTCCCGAGCAGCATCGCGCCCGTCGCGCCCAGCGGATGCCCCAGCGCGATGGCGCCGCCATCCGGGTTGATGCGGCCCAGGTCCACGCCGAGCTCGCGGGAAAAGAGCAGCGGCACCACCGCGAAGGCCTCGTTGACTTCGTAGTGGTCGATGTCGCCCGCGGACATGCCCGCTTGGGCCAGCGCGCGGCGCGCCGCCGGGATGGGCCCGGTGAGCATGATGATCGGCTCCTCGCCGACGAGGGCCATCGCCCGCACCCGGGCGCGGGCCCGCAGCCCGTGCCGCTCTCCGGCCGCCTTCGAGCCCACCAGCACCGCGGCCGCGCCATCGACGATGCCCGAGCTGTTGCCCGCGGTGTGAACGTGATCGATGCGGTCCACCGTGGGGTAGCGCCGCCGGACGAGCGCGTCGAGGCCGAAGCCGCGGCCGATGGACTCGAAGGCGGGCTTGAGCCGGGCCAGCGCCTCGAGCGTGGTGTCCGGGCGTGGGAGCTCGTCCTCGGCGAGCACGACAAGGCCGCCCTCGTCGCGGACAGCCAGCACGGACTCCGAACCCAGCCCGCGCGCGCGCGCGGCCCCGGCGCGCTGCTGGCTGCGCAAGGCGTAGGCGTCCACGTCGGCGCGGCTGAACCCGTGCATCGTGGCGATGAGGTCCGCGCTGATGCCCTGCGGCACGCTGCCCACCGCGTGCTGCGTGCGCATGTCCCAGATGGCGCCGCCGTCGCTGCCCATCGGCACGCGCGACATGGACTCGACCCCGCCGGCGACGACCAGCTCGAAAAACCCGGAGCCGACCATGCACGCGGCGTGGTTGACGGCCTCGAGCCCCGAGCCGCAGAAGCGATTGACGGTCACGCCCGGGGCGTCGGTGTCGTAGCCTGCCTCCAAGGCAGCGAACCGCGCAATGCAGGCACCCTGCTCGCCCGTTTGGGTGACGCAGCCCACCACGACGTCGTCCACGGCGCGGGTGTCGAGCGCGTGGCGGGACGCGAGCCCGCGCAGCACGCCGGAGAGGAGGTCGATCGGGCGACGGGCGTGCAGCGCGCCGGTGTCTTTGCCGCGCCCGCGCGGCGTACGGACTGCGTCGTAGATGTAGGCGTCTCCCACGCTGCACTCTCCTGGACGGCCGGCGCCTATCACGCGGGGAGACCTCAGGCGTTCTCGCCTCCAAAATCAGGAGCGAACGAAAAGTCCGGCGCCCCTCCCCGCCGCCCGCGTCGGGCGGCGGCCATCGGCGTCGCCCGCGCGGCGGGCCCCGGCGCCGGCGATGAGGTGCCCGCGAGGCACGCGCTGGATACCGGGCCGGCATGAAGATCGCCGCACTCAGCTTCGACCTCTGGGACACCCTCGTCGCCGACGACAGCGACGAGCCGCTGCGCGCCGCCCGGGGGTGGCCCGCGAAGCCGGCCGCGCGAGAGGCGCTCTACGTGGCGGCGACGGCCTCCGTGGCCCCCGGGCGGTCCGAAGCCGCGCGCGCCGCCTGGGCGCTCTCCCTGGACTGGTTTCGCCGCGAATGGAAGGTCCACCACCGCACGCCGCCCCTCCGCGCCCGCATCGCCGTCGCCAACCGCGCGCTCGGCGTCTCCGCCCTTCCCGACGAGCACGCGCTGGTCGCGGCGCTGGCCGAGATGGAGGTTGCGCTTCCGCCGGCCCCGGCCCCCGGTGTCCACGCGGCGCTGGAGCGGCTCGCCGGCCGCTATCCGCTGGGCATCGTCTCAGACGCCATCGTCACCCCCGGCCACGACCTGCGCCGCCTCCTCGCCCATCACGGGCTCCTCGGCTACTTCCGCGCCTTCGTCTTCTCCGACGAAGCCGGCTTCTCGAAGCCAGACCCGCGGGCATTCCACCGGGTCGCGCGGGGGCTCGGCGTGCCCGTCGCGCAGCTCGTTCACGTGGGCGACCGCGAGTCCAACGACGTGGCAGGGCCTCACGCGGCCGGTGCGCGCGCCGTGCTGTACACCGGAGTGGTGGACCGCGGGGGCGCGCGCTCGGCGGCCGATTGGGTCGCCCCCTCGCTCACCGCCCTCGCCGACCTCTTCTGCTGACCTTCGCCGCGGAGCCCGCCATGTCCTCTGCCCCCGTCCTGCCGCTCCCGGCCGTTGGCCCAGGGGTCCAGCGCCTCGCCGAGCGCTTCCTCGGGCGCTTCCCGGCCGAGGCCCCCGCGCTGCGCACCATCGGCCATGAGGCCGAATATCCGGTGGTGCATCCGGACGGCCGGGCCGCCGACATCGCCGTGCTCTTTCCACGCCTGAAGGAGCGGCGCCCGACGCTTCGTCCCAAGTTCGAGGGGGACCTGCTGGTCTCCCTCTCCGACGCGTCCGTCGAGTACTGCGCGGAGGTCGGGCGGGGCACCATCGAGGTCATCACCGGCCCGCACCGCACCCTCGACGAAGCCGACGCCGCGCTGCGTGCCGCCCGCGGCCCGCTGGAAGACGCCTGCGCCGCGGAGGGGCTGCGCCTGCTCGGCTACGGCATCCAGCCCCTCACGCCCGGCACCCCGGCGCTGATGACGCCCAAGCAGCGCTATGGCGTGCTGCTCGACGTCCTCGGGCCCACCTGGCTCTGGTTCACCCTCACCGCATCGGACCAGGTCCACGCCGCGATCGGCCGTGCCGAGGTCGTCCCCGTGACGAATCTCGTCCACCTGCTCACGCCGGTGCTCCTGGCGTTCTGCGCCAACTCGCCCATCTACGAAGGCGCACCCTCCGGCTTCCTGTCGAGCCGCGAGGCGACGATGGGCCAGATTCATGCGGGCACCGCGCGCCACGGGGTGCCGCACGCGCCGGACGCCAGCCCCCTGGACTATGTCGGCCGCCTCTGCGCCCATCCCCTGCTCATGGTCAAGCGCGATGGCCAAATGGTTCCCCAGGATGGCCGCCCCTTCTCGGCGCACGTCGAGGCGCGCGGCGGGGAGGACCCCACCGTGCTCGACGACTTCCTCACCCACGAACACTACGTCTGGAACAGCGCGCGGCCCCGCTCGGCGCACGGCACGCTGGAGATTCGGCCGTGCTGCCAGCAGCCCCTGCACGAGCCCCTCGCCGCCGTCACCCTGGGCGCGTCGATGGTGATGGCAGCGCCGGCCCTGGCGCGCCTCGTGGAGCGCACCTTCGGAGATGCCGCTTGGGCCGCGCTCTCCGCCTGGCATCCCCAGGCCATGGCCCAGGGGCTCGCGGCCCCCGAGCCGGCGCCCGGATTCCTCGCCGCCGTGCTCGACTGCTGCGCCGAGGCGCTGGCTGCGCGCGGCTTCGGCGAAGACACCCACCTCGAGCCGCTGCGCCACCGGCTCGCCACCCGCCTCAACCCGGCCCAGCGCGCACTGCAGGCCCACGCCGCAGGCGGCATGGCCGCGCTGGTGGACCACGCGGCCCGCACCTGAGGGCGACCGTCAGTCCACCGGGACAAAATCCCCTTCGAGCACGATCCACCCGCCGGCATCCACCCGCAGCGCGGGCGACGCGAGCCCGAGCTCCACGCCGGCCAGCGCGTCGAGCCCGCTCACCGCACCGAGGTCCACCGTCGGGGCCTCAAAAGCGGGGAGGGCGGCGCCGGCGCCGGCCAGCAGCGGCGGGACGAGGAGGCGCACGAGGGCCGCGAGATCCCCGGGGTCGAGGCCGGGCGGGCTCTGGACGACCCCCACCTCCAGCACCATCTGCGCCGGGCGCTGGTCGAGCGAGAGGGCGAGCGCGCCCGCCGCGTCGAAGCCCACCCTCCCGCCGGTGCGGACGCTGGCCGACACGTCGGTCTCTGCGCCGTCGGTGCGCAAGAAGCCGATGCGAAGCTCGCCGAGGGAGAGGTCTGCGTCCTGGCCCGCGACGGTCGGGGGCGAGAGCACAGGTGGGAGGCCGAGGTCGAGCGAGAGCGCCTGCACCGGGCCCAGGGGCGGCGGCAGGTTGGCCCCGGCGAGCGCGATGAGGCCGGCCTCGTCGAAGCGCAGCCCCGACATCGCCCCGCTGGCCCAAAACGCGAAGAGAAGCTGGTTCACGGTGTCGTCGTCGGCCAGGACGGTGAACGGTGCGCCGGCCGGAAAGGCGGGCGCGGGGCCGGGGGTTCGGAGGCTGCCCGCGCCAACCGGGAGCGCGATGCCGACCGGCCCGGAGAAGGCAACGTCGACCGAGAAGCGCAGGCCCTCCGGGGCGAGCGCGACCTCCGCGACCTCTGCAGACAACGAGATGCCGGTTTCGAATGTGGTGTCCACGGCGAACCCGGCGAGAAAATCGGAGAGCAGCGCCGCCACGCGCGGGCCAGCCTCGTCCACGATGGCTTGCTGGACGCTGTCCTCCAGCCAGATGGCCAGGTCGTCTTCCAGGAAATCGGGGAACCAGTCCACCGCGACCGCGAAGCCGTCGACCGCCGCCGCGACCTCGGTGACCTCGACGCGGGCCCCGCCGGCGGGCTGCAGCACCAGGCTCAGCTCAACGGCGTCGGCCCAGGCCGTGGCCGTGGTGGAGAGCCACTCGTAGCCGATGATGTCGTCCACATCGACGTCGACCTGCAGGCCCGCCAAGGACAGCTCGGCGGCGAGCACGCCGTCCCCCGGCACCAGGTCTACCGCGACGGCCCCCCACGACGCCGCCGTGGGGGTGATCACCGCCATGCTCGTCGGGAGCGGAACCCCAACGAGCGCGTCGGCAAGCGCGGGATCCGCCAGAACCGCCTCGGCGATGCCGGCGACATCGTCGCGGTCCGGGGCGTCATCGTCCAGCAACGCGGGGCCCAGCTGCACCCAGGCGGCGCCCGGGATGGACACGCCGGGCTCCCGCACCTCGCCCACGATGACCGCCCGGCCGTCCACCGCGCGCTCGCCGGCGGCGTCCTCCAGGCGCACGCCGAAGATGTGAAGCCCTGGCCCGAGCGGCTGCGCCGCCGCGAAGGAGCCGTCCGCGCCCAGCGGCTGCTCCACGCCGTTGACCGTGAGCCGCGTGAGCGGCGCATCCCCGGCGACCCCGCGGCCGGCGACCTCGACGGGCCCTGCCCCGAGGAACGCAGCCCGTGGCGGCGCATCCACGGCGAGCACCGGCAACACGGGCGGCGCCGGCGCGACCGGCACCGGCGCACCCCCGCCGGAAGGCGGCGTCTCGGAGGCACACGCGGCGAGGAGGACCGGGCCAAGGAAGCGCATTGCCGAGGTGTAGCCGGAAAGGTGCGCGCTGTCGCGGGCGACTCCTCAGTTCGGGCCGCCGGGATCTCCGGGGCCGACCACCGCCCCGGCCTCGTCGCGCGGCAGGCGCAGCGCGACGGTTGTGCCGGTCGCGGGCGAAGAGCGCAGCTCCACCGTCCCGCCGAAGACGCCAGTAACGAGGTTGTGAGCGACAAAAAGGCCGAGCCCGCGCCCCGAGCTGCGCGCGCGACGCCCGGTGAAAGGCTCGAACGCCGAGGCCACCTGCTCCGAGGGCATGCCCACGCCGTCGTCGTTGACCGTGATGACCCACGCGGACCGCGTCAAGCGCCCGCGCAAGCAGACCCGGCCGCCGGCCCGGCCGGTGAAGGCATGGTGCACCGCGTTTTCCAGCAGCGCGCCGATCACCTGACCAAGCGGGCCCGGGCGGGTGCGAACCGCCTCGGGCGGGCCGGCGTCCAGCACCCACTCGACGGCCGGCGCGGCGACGGCGGGCCGCGCGGACTGCAGGGCCTCCGCGAGAAACCCGGCGGCGTCCACGGTCGCGCTGGCGGACGCGGCCGGGTCCACCGCAACCTGCCGGAAGGCGCGCAGCAGGTCCGCCGCCCGGCGCACGTTGCGGGTGGTGAGCGCGTGCGCCTCTTGCGCGCCAGCGATCCAGCCCTGGGCTGCGGGCCCCCAACCGCCGCTCGCGGCGGCCAAGGCGTCGATGTGTTCGGTGACGAGGGCGCTCGCCGTCACGCTCACGCCGAGCGGGGTGGCGACCTCGTGGGCGATGCCCGCCAGCAGGCGCCCCAAGGACGCGAGGCGCTCCTGGCGCGCCACCTCCGCCTGCAAGGTGCGCAGCGTGCTTGACTGCTCGGCCCGGGCGTGGCGGAGCGCGTCGGCCTCCTCCTCCGCCTCGACCAAGCGCCGCTCCAGGAAGCGCAGCTCGGCCGCGCGCAGCAACTGGTGGAACAACGGGAGGACTTGCCGTGCGAGCCCCACTTGGCCCGCCCGAAACCGGCCGATACCGGCGTGCGCAAAACCGAGCACCGAGCGCGGGGACGCCCCCGGCAGCCCCAGCAGCAGCAGCGACTGCACGGCGCCGCCCGGCGGCAGCACCGCCGCGAGATCCGGCAGCAAGGCCGCGTTGAAGACGTTGACGACCTCCCCGGCGAGCACCCGCTCCAGCGTGCGCCCGACCGGCCACTCGGTGCCCTCGAGCGCCGCGTCGGTCCAAAGGGCGGGGCGCAGAGGGCCGGCTGCCTCCCCGCGAAGGACAAACGCTTGGTCGAAGCCGATCTGCTCCCGGAACACCTCGGCGGTGCCCGCGAACACCGCGGAGGGCGACTGCGGCGCGACCACCGCCGCCAACCCCGCCAGCAAGGCGTCGCGCTCTCCCCGCAAGGCCTGCTCCCGCCTCCGCGACTCGGCCAACGCAAGCTGCAGCTCCGCGTTCAGCGCATCACGGGGCATCGGCCGCCGCCCACACCGTCGCCGAGATCATCAGGTTGGCGTGGAGGCTCACCCCGGCGAGCCCTCCCTGCTCGCCGAAGCTGAAAAAGCCCAGGACCGGCGTGCCCGGCGGGAGCGCTGCCTGCACCTGCTCCACCACCTCGGCCATTCGTGGCTCGACGGTCATCATGCAGCCGCCACAATACGCCAACAGCACGCCGGCCGGCCGCCCCGGATGCGCCGCGAGCGCCTCCGCGACCACGCGCCCCGCCCGGGAGACGAGCGTGTCCGGGTCCCCGTGCATCACGGTGATGTCGGCTCCAACCGGCAGCTCGGCGAAGAGCCGAATGGCGCCATCGGGCAACACGCGCTCCGGATGTGCGAGCGCATACAGCGGGACGTCGTGAATCTGCCCGATGACCCGGCCGATTGGGTCCAAGGAGGTGGCGGCGAGCACGACGCCGCCCTCCGCCGGCAGCGACGCCAGGGCGCCCCGCGCACCCGCCTCGTACCAGGCCCGCGCCGACAGGCCGCCCACCCGCAACAGCGTGCGGCCGTCGACCGCGTCGACCGTGCCCCGGTGCGGGCCGGGGGCGTAGGCGCTGGCGAACGCGCTGACAATCTCCGTGGACGGAAAGCAGACCGCCACCGCCACCGCCGCAGCGCCCGTGTCGCGCCCGGCGGCCTGCCACCACGCACCTTCGACGTGGTTGTCGGCGGCAGAGCCCCCCACGACGAGCACCCCGTCGCCCAACACGTCGCGAATGCCTTCCAGGACGCGCTCCTCGCAGCCGGGCGCGGGGCCGACCCACACAAGGGCCGGAAGCTCGCCGGGACGCCCGGCGTCTGCGAGCGCGGCGAGGACGGCCGCCGAGGCGGCCGCGCGCGGATCCTCCCCGAAAGGAAAGAGCGAAACACCGTAGGCACCAGCGGGGTCGTCCACTGCGAAGGCCGCGACACCGCGGTGGCCCGCACTCCAGAACCCCTCCCCCGTGAGCACCCCGCGGCAGGAGGACGCGCCAAAAAGCGCGGCCTCCGGAAAGGCTCCCGCCAACCCGCCCAGGAGCGCTCCGGGGTCGTAGGGGGCAGACCCGTAGACCATCACGAGAGACGCGCGCGAGATGCCGCGCGCGTGCAACGCCGCGACCAGCTCGGCAGCGGCGTTTGTGGCCTCTGTCGCCGTGCTGTGGCCCACCGCGATGTGCATCTCCCCCTCCGGTCCGCCCGCGGACCTACGCGGCCTAACCCCGGCGCGACGCCACGGAAGAGCCCGCGGTTCCGGGCTGGGGCCGGCCACGGTGACGGCGCCGGGAGGATAGCCGGGGTCGATGGACGCCTTCCTGGCCGCCGCGCGCGCTGACCTGCCGGG
>JBEIVK010000399.1:0-4168 GCA_040373935.1 Alphaproteobacteria bacterium | reverse complement strand
GCGTCTGCGCGCGGGCGGGGCGGGCAGTGTCGATGGGCGCGGCGGGCGCCGCGGGCTCAGCGGGGGCGACGGCTGCGGCCGGCGCTTCGACGACCACCGGGGGCGCCTCGACCACGGGAGCCGGCGCTGCCTCGACGATGGCGGCGGAGACCGGCTCGGGCGCGGCCTCGACCACCGGGGGAGGGGCCTCCACGACCGGCGCGGGCGTGGCCTCGACGACCGGCGGCGGAGCCTCCACCACGGGGGCGGCCTCCACCACCGGCGCGACCTCCACCGCGGGCGGAGCCTCGACCACCAGCTCGGCCGGCCGGGCAACGGATGCGGCCGCGGTGTTGGGGCCCGGGCGGCGGATGACCTGACGCACGGCCGGCGCCGGCGGGGGCGGCGGCGGGGGCGCGGGGCGATTGGGCGACTGCGAAGCCCGTGCCGGAGACGACGGGGCGCCGGCCGGGGCGGGCGCGGGAGCCGACGGCCCTTCGTCGACACGGCGACGCCGCACGACCGTGCCGTTGTTGATGCGAGTGACCTCCTCCCGCGCCTCATCGGGCCGGGTTGCTGCGCCCACAGGCGCCCCGGCCGGACGGGCCGGGGGACGCGGGGCGTTCGAGGGCGCGGGAGAGCGGTTTGCGCGCTCGATGGTGTCCTTCTTGGACATGGAGGTCCTTGGTGTCCGGGGAATGGCTGCGGGACGCGGGGGAGTCAATCCGTGCGTGCCCGCAGGCGACGACGGATGCTCCCTTGGACCCGCGCTGGCGCCCTGGGGAGGGATCGCCGGTGCAGGGGGCCGACTAACCCATGTGGGCGAGTTGCCGCAACCTGTCCGCGAGGCGCAGGGCCGGCCTCCCGGCGCCAACCGCCGCGTCTGCGGGCGCCGCGCCGCCGCCCGGCCAGGGCCACAAGGAGGCGGGGAGAGCCGCCTCTGTCCCGTCCGCGAAGCGCAGCCGCACCGCGCCGCCGCCCGTGGGCGTTGCGCCGGCCGCAGCGCGCCGCAGCAACCCCGCCCGAACGCACCCCTGCACCGATTGGGCGACCGCCGCGACGGCTTGGGAGCGCGCCCCTTCCAACAGCGGACCGGCCGCTCGGACGGGCTCTTTCAGGGACCGCCCGGCCACCGCGGGAGACTTCTCGAGCCCGCGAAGACAGGTGGCCGCCGCGCACACCCACGCGCCCCGCCCGCCGCTGGCGGCGAGCTGGAGGACGCCGCCGACCGACCGGACACGAACCCGAGACGACGCGGGCCCCACGGTCCGGCAGACGACGCAGGTGCGCTGCGCGCCGCCCGGAGCGGGGGCCATGACGCCTCAGGCCTCGTCGGGGAGAACGGCGTCCACGTCGTCGAATTCGCCGTTGTCCACCGCGTCGCCGTAGCCGGTCTCCGGGGCCTCTTCGTCGTCGGCGTCGGGCGGCAGGGCGTCGTCGTCCCCGCCGGCCGCGGACCGGGCGGGACCGCGCACCGGCGTGTCACGCAGCGTGCGTGCGGCCTGCCGGCGGGCCTTCTCGGCGAGGATGATCTGGTTCAGGACCTCCTCGGCCTCGGCGATGATGGCCTCCGCCGCGTCCTCTTCCATGTCGAGGATGTTGGCGATCTCGTAGGGCTCGGCGTCGAACACCTCCTGCGCGCTGCGGAAGCCGTGGCGGATGAGGGTGTCGAGCTGGTCCTCGTCGAGGGCACGGATGCGGCCGAGCTCGGTGCGCGCGGCCTCGACCATCTCGGCGTGCCGGCTCTCGGAGAAGATGTCGATGCGCCAGCCCGTGAGCTGGGCGGCGAGCCGGACGTTCTGGCCGCGGCGCCCGATGGCCTTGGAGAGCTGGTCGTCGGGGACGATCAGCTCCATGCCGTGGGTCATTTCGTCGATGTAGACACGGCTCACCTGGGCCGGGGCGATCGCGTGAACGATGAACCGCGCGGGATCCGGGTGGAAGGGGATGATGTCGATGGCTTCGCCGCGCAACTCCTGCACGACCGCCTGGACGCGGCTGCCCTTGAGGCCGACGCAGGCGCCCACGGGATCGACGTCGCGGTCCACCGAGGAGACGGCGATCTTGGCACGGAAGCCGGGCTCGCGGGCGCAGGCCTCGATGCGGACGATGCCCTCGTAGATCTCCGGCACCTCCAGCTCGAAGAGCTTCATCAGCAGGCCCGGGTGGGTGCGAGACAGCACGACCTGGGGAGACTTGGAGGCGCGGGTGATGTCCAGGACGTAGGCCTGGATGCGGTCACCCTGGCGGTAGGTCTCCGAGGGCACCTGCTCGCGCTTGGGCAGGATGGCCTCGGCCTTGCCGAGGTCGACGATGATGTTGCCCTTCTCGAAGCGACGCACGATGCCGGTGATGAGCTCGCCCTTGCGGTCCTTGAACTCCGCGAAGGTCATCTCGCGCTCGGCGTCGCGGATCTTCTGGATGATGACCTGCTTCGCCGTCTGCGCGGCGATGCGGCCCAGGTCCTCGGTGTGAAGCTTGATGCCGAGGGAGTCGCCGATCACGCACTCGGTGTCGAGCTTGCGGGCGTCGTCGAGGAGGATCTCGGTGTCATCGTTGTCGATCTCTTCGACCACGGTGCGGAACTCGAAGAGCTCGACTTCGCCGAGATCGGCGTTGTACTGGGCCTCGATGTCGCGCTCGCCGTAGCGCTTGCGCGCGGCGGCGACCATCGCCTGTTCGATGACCTCGACCAGGGAGTCCTCGGGGATGTTCTTCTCGCGGTGGACGGCGTCGATGAGACGGGCGAGGTCGCTGATCACGAGGGGTCTCCTTCGGTGGCGCGGGGCGGCGCCATCTTCATGAACTCTTCGGTGGTGAGGTCGAGGCGGACGCGGTCGATGCGGTCGACGGGGAGGCGTTGGAGCCCCTCCGGCGCTTGGAGCAGCAGCGCGTCGCCCTCGAAGCCCGCGAGGACGCCGGCGAGGCGGCGGCGCCCCCAGTCGGGAGCCATGCGGACCTTGGCTTTGAAACCTTGGAAGCGCAGGAAGTCTTCCGGACGCTCCACCGGGCGCTCGATGCCGGGGCTCGACACCTCCAGGCGGTAGGCGCCGGGCACCGGCTCCTCGACGTCGAACTCGGGGGAGAGCGCGCGGCTGACCCGCGTGCAGTCCGCCACCGTGACGCCGCCTGGCTTGTCGATGAACAGCCGGAGGGTGAGGCCGCCGGCCTCCGTCGCGAGGTCGACGCCCACGAGGTCGCACCCGAGCCCACGCACCGTCGGCTCCGCGAGGGTGCGGATGCGGGCGCGCTTGGCTTTGAGTGCGGTGAAGTCCACGGCCGACCTGGAGAACGGGGCCGGGATGCCGCCCGGCGCGACCCGCCAGAGACAAAAAAAGGAGGGGCCGATGGGCCTCTCCTGCCGGTGGCGGGGGGTGTCGTTTCAGCCGCTTAAGGTGCAGGCGGGCCCGCGTCAAGGGGCGCGACCCCCAAGGTGCCTCCGCACGGGTTGGCCGCCTCGGCGGCGCGAACCTCGTCTGCCGTCAACGGGGTGGCGGAGGTCATCACCTCTTGTTCGAGGTAGAGCGCCACCACCGCGCGCACGGCGTCGCCCTCGGGAGAGCACGCGCGCCCCGCCCAGAACGACAGGATCGCCTCCCGCCGGCTCGCCGGCGTCGGCAGCAACGGATCGCCCGGGACGATCGGCGCGCCGTCGAACCACACGCCGTCGAGCAGCGCGGGCACCTCCTGGCCGGTTCGCACGCCCATCGCTTTGGCGGCCAGCGCGGCATTCCAGCGATCCATCGCCGGATCCATCGCCTCCGCCACCGCCTGCTTCTGCGGGTTGAGCTTGGCGTTGCTGACGACCCAGCCGCCGATCCGCAAACACATCGGCGTGAACGGGGGCAGACACCAGAGATAGTTGAGCTTGTTGCCCCGGATTCCGCCCGGCGGCTCGAAGCGGACCGGAGAGCGACGCACCACAGCGAAGCCCTCGTCGTAGATGAAGACGGAGGGCTTCCAGGCCACGTTCGGACGGTAGACCGTCACGCCGTCGCGGCGGCGGCCCTCCCGGTAGCCGGCGGCGCGGAGGTCCGCCTCGAGCTGCCGCCGCGCGCGGGCGATCTCGAGGTCCCCGAAGACGATGATCTCGTCCACCGGTGCCGCGACGGCCACCGGCGATGCCTTCGACTCAGCTGGCACGGGTGGCACGGGCGGCGCCGCGCCGCCCTCCTGCGCGGCGGCCCGG
>JBEIVK010000216.1:0-6245 GCA_040373935.1 Alphaproteobacteria bacterium | reverse complement strand
GGCGTCGGGCCCGGGCGCGGGGCCACTGGACGCGAGCCCAGCCGGCGCCGGGGCGGGCGGCCCAGGCGCGGCGGCCGGCTCACGCGCCGCGCAGGCGCCGAGGGAGAGGCTTGCGCCGGCCATCAGCACACGGACGGGGGAGCGAGAGGTCATGAGAACAGGGTAGCACAGCAGGGCAGGGGAGGCGGCGTGGACGGCAGGGCGCGGGCCATCGGCGGGGCAGCGGTTGTCTGCATCGCGCTGCTCGTGGTTTTCGGGCCGTCCGCCTTCCTGCCGGAGCCCCTCGCCTACGGCCGTCCCACCCGCGATCTGTTCGATCACATCGCCCTGCTGGACCAGTGGGCGACGCGTGTGGACGAGTGGGCCTTCCCGACCGGCGGGGTGCTGCTCCCGCCGGACCCTTTCGGCATGGCCTGGGCGGCCCCGGCCCTCGCCGCGGGGGCCTCGCGCGCGCTCGCCTGGAACCTGAGCCTCGTGCTGCACATGGCCGCGGCTGCGGCCGCCGGGGCTTGGCTCGGCCGCCGCGCTGGGCACGCCCTCGTCGGGGCCCTCGCGTTTGGACTCTCGCCCTATCTCCTGGGCCAGCTCGCCTCGGGGGAGGCAGAGACCTTGGCGGTCTTCCCCCTCGCGCTGAGCTTGGCTTGCCTGGATCGCGGCGGGCGCGTCGGCCAGGTTGGGGCGGGCCTCTGCGCTGCGCTGGCCGCCTTGGGCGCGTGGTACCACGGGGCCTTTGCGGGGGCGCTGCTGCTGCTGTACGGCCTGCGAGAGAACCTACGGCCGCTGCCCTGGCGCGCGCGGGCCGCCGCGTTCCTGCCGGCGGGCGTTGCGGTGGCGGCCATCGCGCTGCCCGCGGCGGTGTACGCCGGCATCCTCGCCGACCCGGCGCAGATGTTCCGCGGCCCTGCGATGGCGGACTACCTCGCGCATCACCCGCGGGCGCTCGCGGCGCTGTCCTCGGACCCGTCGCGCTGGTTCGGCGCCCCGGGCGGGGGCCTGGGCCACACGGACCACCTCGGCGGCGTCATCGTGCTGCTCGCGATCGTCGGCTGGCGCGGCCCCGGCGGGGTCGCGCACGGGCTCGCGCGCTGGCTCGTCCCTCTGGGCTTGGTCTTCGCCCTCGGGCCGGTGCTGCACCTCGGCGGTGGCTCGACCGGCATCCCCCTCCCAGGGCGCATCCTCGCCGAGCTGCCGCTGGTCGGTCTGATGCGCTTGCCGCACCGCTGGCACCTCGTGGTGGCGCTGGGCCTCGCCGTGCTCGCCGCCCGGGGCGCGGCCCGACTGCCGCGGCTCGCCCCCCTGCTGCTGCTCGGCGAAGCGCTGCTCTTCTTCCGGCCCGACCCGTCCGGCGTGGACCTCCGCCCCCCGGTCGCCCACGCCGGGGTCGACGGGCCGGTCCTCGACCTGCCGCCGCGCACCCTCGGCGGCGACGACGCCCGCGGGCGGGCCCTCGTCTGGCAGCGTGCGCACCGCCAACCCGTGCCCTACTCGCTGCTCATGCAGGGCTGGTCTCCGGCGTTGGGCGCGGAGCCGCTGCTCGTCGCGGTCGCGGCCCTGGACCGGCGGGATCCGATCGCCGATCGCCAGGCCGAGGCCGCCCAGTTTCGCCAGGTGGACTTCGCCCGTGCCGTGGACCGGGCGCGGCGGGGAGGCCTGCCCTTGGAGGACCTGCGCGGCGCGGCGGATCGGCTGCGGGCGCTGGGGCTGCGCCATGTCGTGCTTCACCGCGGCGCCTTCGACCCGGCGGACCGGGCGCCCGTGGAGGCGATGCTGCGGAACGCCCTCGGCCCGCCCACGATCGTCGGCGCGGAGGCGTGGCGATGGACGCTCTGAGTCCGCGGGCGTGGCGCGCCGTGCTGCTCCTGTGGGCGGCGTTGGTGCCCATCGTGCTCACGTGGCCCGTGGCGACGGACCCGACCGGCCTCGTCGTCGGCCACCCGCGGGCCAGCGTCGGCGCCCACGTGTGGGTGATGTGGTGGGCCCGTCATCATCCCGGAGAATGGTTCACCGACCTCCTCTTCTTCCCCATCGGCGGGGACGTCGTGCGGCTGTACGGCTCGGATGTGCTGGGCCCGCTGCTCTTGGGGAGCTGGTGCCCGAGCCCCGTGCTGGCCCACAACCTCTGGGCCGCGGCGCTCATCGGCGCGGGCGTGCTCGGCGCGGCCCACCTCGCGCGGGTGCTCGGCGGCACGCGGGGCGGGGCGCTGGCCGCGGGCACCGCCTTCGCCGCGGCGCCGTTCTTCCAGCACGAGCTGTTGAACGGCACGACCGAGCTGTTGTCCGCGGCCGCGCTCCCGTGGTTCACCGCCACCCTGCTGCGCCTGGGGCGACGCCCGCGCCCCGCCCTCGGCGCCCTCCTCGGAGCCATCACCGCTCTCGGCACGCTGGCGAGCGCCTACAACCCGTTCTTCTTGCTGTTGATCGGCATCGTCCTGCGCGGCCACCAAGCGGCGCGGCAGCCGGGCCCGGTCCTGCCGCCGGCGTTTGCGCGGGCGCTCGGCGTTGGGGTGGCCGTGGCGGCAGGCCCCATCGCCGCCCTCCTCGCCCTGCATGCGGCCCACGGCGCCGGGCAGACCCTGGCCCGCCGAGAGGACTGGCTCACCCAGGACCCGCCGTTGCCGGACAGCTTCGCCGACCTGCTGGCCTGGGTGGACCCGCGCGCCATCGTGCTGCCGGCCACGATGCCGCTGCCCGGTGGGGCCACCTTCGCGTACTGGACGACCTGCACGGTCTATCTGGGGGCCGGCGCGCTGTTTTTGGGGCTGGCCGGCCTGTGGGCGCGGCGGCGGGGCCTGGCGCGCGGCCCGCTCGAAGGGCTGCTGCTCCTCGGCGCGGCCGCGGCGCTGTTGGCGATGGGGCCCGTGTTGCGGGTGGGCGGTGAGGTGCTGCGCGTGGGGGGGCTGGCCCTGCCGCTCCCGGCCCCGACGGTGGCGCTGCTGTTCCCGCCCTTCGTGCTCACGGCGCTTCATGCCTACCGCTACGCCTCGGTGGTGGTCCTGGCCTTGTCGGCCTTCGTCGGTCTGGGGGCGCGGCGTGCGGTGTGGGCGCCGGTCCTGCTGCTCGAAGCCACCCTGTTGTCGCCGGTGCCCTTCCCGGCCACCACCACGCCCGCGCCGGGCGGCGCCGCCTTGGACGCCCTCGCCGCCGCGCCCGCCGGGGCGGTGCTCGTGGCTCCCACCGTTGCCGACGACCTCCACGACCTGGGGCGCGCCCTGCTGGTCCAAACCGTGGTGGGCAAGCCCATCCAGGACGGCGGCATCCACCACCGCGCTGGAGACGGGACCGTGGCGCTGTTCAAAGAGAACGCGGTCTTGGCGGGCATCTCGCGGATGTCTGGCGCCGCCCTCCCGAGCCCGGCGGTCTCCCGCTTCTTCTTGGGGGAGCTGTATGGCCTCGGCTTCCGCTACCTGCTCGTGCCGGCGGACGCGCCCGGGCTCCAGGCCCAGAGCGCGGCCCTCCTGGGCCCTCCGGCGGCCGACGACGGCGCGTGGGCGTGGTGGGCGCTACCGGCCCCCGCCGCGGCGTTGTAGGGTAGCGGCGTGTGGTTCCTCTGCCTCGCGCTGGCCCGTGCCGCCGCCCCTGTGGGCGGTGAGGTGGAGCTGCGGCTCGCGGTGGACGACCGCGCGGCCCGGCGCTTGCAAGCGCCCCGCGTGCAGGTGGGCGCGGGGGAGGCGCTGCCCCTCGTCGACGACGGCACCTCCGCGGGAGACATCGCGGGAGACCGCATCTATTTTCTGGGGCGTTCGGTGCCACGCACGGATCCGCTGCGCCTCGCGCTCTACGACGGCGATGCGCTTGTGGGCGAAGTGCAGGCCGTGCTTCCGCTCTCCGGCCCTGCCGACCTCAGCCTCAAGACCGAGGCCGGCCCTCCCGGCGTCCGCGTGGACACCGCCGCCCCGCCCATCGGCGTCGCCGGCGAGGGGGACCGCCCGGACCGCCTGGCCCTCCGGGTGGAGGTGGACGACCGCGCGCTGCACCGCTTGCGCAGCCCGGCCCTGCGCACCAGCCAGACGGGGGCCGAGGGCACCCCGCTCCGGGACGACGGCGCCCTCCCCGGCGACACCCCTGGAGACGGCGTGTTCGTGGCCGGGCTCGACGTCGCGCGGGTCCAGAGCTTGGCGCTCGAGGTCGTGGAGGGCGGGGCGGCGGTCGGTCGCGTGCAGGTCTTCCTGCCCAACACGGGCGAGGCCGAGGTCAAGCTGCAGACCGTCGACACGGCCGAGGGGCTCGCGTTGCTGAGCGAGGCCGTGGCCACGGGCGCCGTGCAGAGCGCCGCCGCCACCGGCAGCGGGGGCGAGGGCGGCGGCATCGCGGGCCTCGGCCACCTCCTCTGGGTGGCGATCGCAGGGTTCGCCCTGGTCTTCGCCCAGATGCGGACCTTGCTCCAGCACCGCTGGGACCAGGAGGTCGCCCCGCGCCTCGCCCGCCTGGACCGCGTGCTGGACCGCCTGGACCCGCCCGGGCCTGCCGCGTGAGGGGCGCCGTCCTCGGCCTGGGTCTGCTCGCCGCGCCCGCGCCGGCCCGCGCTGGCGGCCCAGACCCATCGGGTTTTCTCTATTTGGTGATGGTGGACCGCCACCTCGACGGGGACCGGTCGAACAACGCCGGCGTGGACCGGGCAGACCCGCAGGCCTTCCACGGCGGCGACTTCGCCGGCCTCACGGCGGATCTCCCGCGCATCGCGGCCCTCGGCGCCAGCGCGATCTGGCTCACCCCCATCACCGCGGCGCAGGACGCCCGCATCGGCCCCTGGGGCGCATTTCACGGCTACTGGATGGACGACCCGTCGGTGGTCGCCGCCCGCTTCGGCGGCGAAGACGGGCTGCGGGCGCTGCGCGAGGCGGCGGCGGCCCAGCGCCTCGGCCTCGTCGTGGACCTGGTGTGGAACCACGTCTCGCCGTCGAGCCCGCTGCGCGCCGCCCACCCCGACTGGTTTCATCCCGCCCAGCCCATCTCCGACTGGGAAGACCCGGCGCAGCGCATCACCCATGAGGTCCACGGGCTGCCGGATCTCGCCCAGGAGCATCCGGCGGTGGCCGACTGGCTGCTCGCCGGTGCGTCTCGCTTCGCGGCGATGGAGGGCGTGGTGGGGGTGCGCATCGACGCGGTGCGCCACATGGATCCCGGCGTCCTTCAGGGGATGATCGCCCGGCTCCGCGCCGCCGCGCCCACCTGGGTGCTGGCCGAGGACTTCGACGGGGACCCGGCCCGGCTGGAGGCGAGCCGGCGGGCCATCGGCGCGGACGCCATCTTCGACTTCCCGCTGCACTATGCGCTCACCGACGCCGTCTGTCGCGGCGGCAGCCTCGGTCGGTTGGCGGCGGTGCTCTCGGCGGACCCGCCGGAGGCGCCGGCCACCCGGGTCACCTTCCTCGACAACCACGACCGCCCGCGCATCGCGAGCGCCTGCGGCGGTGTGGCGGGCGGGGTGGAGCGGGCGCTCGCCCTGCTGTTCTCGCTGCGGGGCCTCCCCGCGATCACCTGGGGCACCGAGTCGCGGGCGGCCGGTGCAGAGGAGCCGGCCAACCGGGCCTCCCTGGATCTCTCCGCGCGGGACCCGAGGCTCGAAGGCCTGATTCGAGAGCTCGTGGCGCTGCGGCGCGCGGTGCCGGTGCTCGCCACTGGAGAGACGCGGGTGGCGGAGGTCTCGGCCGAGCGCGTGCAGCTGCTGCGGGGCGGTGGGCCGGGAGAGCCGTTGGCGGTGCTGACCTGGAACGCCGGCGCCCTCCCCTGGGAGCCCCGGCTTGGGCTGGGCCGGGGCGCGCAGGCGGTGGACACGCGGCGCTGGGGGGCGGACGGTGCGATGGTGATGGGTCGGGCGCCGGCGGCGCTCGCGCCGGGGGAGCTGCGCCTCGTCGTGTACGCGCCGGGGGCGCTGGTCGGCTCTCGGTGGGAAGACCGAAGCTCCCGGGCGGTGCTGGCGCGCACCGCGGCGGTGGCCCCCGCCGGGGCCAGCCTGCGCTTGTGTGGCACGCACCCCAGCTTGGGCGCGTGGGTCCCCGCGCGGTGCCCGGCGGTGGGCCCGGGCGGGGTCGTCGCGTTGCGTTGGGCGCCGGGCACGGCATCGATGGGGCGGCTCGTGCGGGTCTGGGGCGATGGCCGGGTCGAGTGGGCCGCGGGCGACGACGAGCTGCTGCACGTTGGCGCCGAGAACGGCGCTGGTTTGCTGCTTCGGGGCGGCTTCCCGGAGGGCCAGGCGCCGTAGGCGGGGCCATCGCGGCAGGGACCGGCGCCGGCGGCCCGCAGGG
>JBEIVK010000105.1:0-9625 GCA_040373935.1 Alphaproteobacteria bacterium | reverse complement strand
CGGGACGGCCGGTGCAAGCGGCTGAACGACGCGCCGAACGGAGCGGCTGCGCCGCGACCCGCCGGAGAGACGCGGTGCCGGGCCGGAGGCCCGGCAGGCGCCCAAAGAGCGGAAATTCCCGCGACTATTCCCACTCGATGGTGGCGGGAGGCTTGGAGCTGATGTCGTAGGCCACCCGGTTGATGCCGCGGACCTCGTTGATGATGCGGCTGCTGATGCGCTCGAGCAGGGGCCAGGGCAAGTGGGCGATGCCGGCGGTCATGCCGTCGGTGCTGTGAACCGCGCGAAGGACGGCGGTTTCTTCGTAGGTCCGGTGGTCCCCCATCACGCCGACGCTGCGCACCGGCAGCAGCACGGCGAAGGACTGCCACAGCTCACGGATGAGGCCGGCGGCGCGGATCTCGTGCTCGACGATGGAGTCGGCGGCCTGAAGCAGCGCGACCCGCGCGGGGGTGACCTCACCGAGCACACGAACGGCGAGGCCGGGCCCGGGGAAGGGCTGGCGATAGACGCGGGCTTCGGAGAGGCCGAGCGCGAGGCCGAGGGCGCGCACCTCGTCCTTGAAGAGCTCGCGGAGGGGCTCGACAAGGCCCATCCGCATGCGCTCGGGCAGTCCGCCGACGTTGTGGTGGGACTTGATGGTGGCGGAGGGGCCGCGGAAGCTGATGGACTCGATGACGTCCGGGTACAGCGTGCCTTGGGCGAGCCAGTCCACCGGCCCCACGCGGGCGGCGATGGCCCGCGCCTCGTCTTCGAAGACCTCGATGAAGACGCGGCCGATGATTTGCGCTTCGCCTCGGGGTCGGTGACGCCGGCGAGGGCGTCGAGGAAGCGGGCCCGCGCGTCCACCACCGTCAAGTCCAGCTCGGAGAACTCGGCGGCGACGGCCTCGCGCTCACCGGCGCGCAGCACGCCGTTGTCGACAAAGACGCAGTGGAGGCGGGGCCCGATGGCGCGGTGCAAGAGGGCCGCGACGACGCTGCTGTCGACGCCGCCGGACAGCGCGCAGAGGACGTGCCCGTGGGGGCCGACGCGCGCCTGGACCTGGGCGATGGCCTCGTCGACGAAGCTGCCCATCGTCCAGTCGGCGCGGGCGGCGCACGCCCCGAACAGGAAGTTCTCGATCACGCGGTCGCCGCGCTCGCTGTGCGCGACCTCGGGGTGGAATTGGAGCCCGAAGGACCGCTCGTCCGGCGACATGAAGGCCGCGACGGGGCAGTTGTCGGTGCGGGCCAGCACGGCCCACCCGGGCGGCGGCGCCTCCACGTGGTCTCCGTGAGACATCCACACGCGGGTGTGGCGGTCCAGGCCGCGGAAAAGGAGCCCCTCCGGGTGCAGGACCTCCACCATCGCCGCGCCGTACTCCCGGCGACTGGCCCGGCCGACGCTGCCGCCGTGGTGCGTCGCGAGCAGCTGCATGCCGTAACAAATCCCGAGAACGGGGAGGCCGAGGCCGAGCCACGCGGGGTCGAAGGGCGGCGCGTCGGCGTCGTAGACCGACGAGGGCCCGCCGGACAGCACCAGCCCCACGAGGCGCTCCGGCCGCACTGCGGGCGCGCGGTCCGTGCAGGGGCGAATCTCGCAGTACACGCCGAGCTCACGGATGCGGCGGGCGATCAGCTGGGTGTACTGGGAGCCGAAGTCGAGGATGAGGACGGTGTCGTGAGCGCTGGACAAAATCGGGCCTCGAACGGGCTTACGGGCGGGTGGCCGGCAGGCCGGCGCTGAACGCGCCGCCGGTGAGGGCGTCGATGCCCGCCGTGAGCTCCAGGAGGCGAAGCTCCGACTCGAGCTGCCCCTTCAGGTCGGCCGGCGGGTTGAGGAGGAGGTCCACCTGGAGCCGGCGCCGGTCGAAGTAGAGACGGGTGACCTCGTCGAGCACCTTGTCGCGAAGCTTGACGATGTCCTGCGCCTCGTTGATGACGCGGATGAGCTCGGAGGACATGACCAGCTTGTCCAGGCGCCACTGAAGCTTGACTTCGTAGAGGTCGTCGTTGGAGCCGTCCTCGGAGTAGGGCGTGCGCGTGAGATCCCCCGCGTCGTCCGGCTCGTAGCGGAAGTCCTCGGAGTAGTCGAAGTTCTTCTGGTATTTGAGATCCAGCCGCGGGAGCAGGAAGGCCGTCCGGGCGGTGCTGAGCCAGCCCGCGACCCGCTCCGGGTTGGCCTTCGCGTAGTCCATCGCCATCGCCTGCACCGCGCGCACGTCCGGCTCCGCGGAGAACTCGGCGAGCACCTCGCCCGCGTTGGCGTACGCGCGCGCCGGGTCCTTGCGAACGGCGGCCTCGACGTAGGTGTTGGCACGAAGCGCGTCCAGGGTCGCCTCGGGCAGATTCAGCACGCGCAGGGCCTCGACCGAGCCCAAGCCGCCGCGCGACGCGCGCAGGGCCACGACCTGCCCGGCAGTGGCGTCACCCACCCCGTCGATCGCGGCGAGATCCGCCTTGGACGCACGGTTGAGAGAGACAGGGGCGCCGGCGAGGGCGACGGCCGACCACCCGAAGAAGGCGAGGAGCAGGGGGAGGAGGCGCATCAGGGCTCCTTGCCGGTGGACCCGGCGAGCAGGGTGCGAGAGAAGAGGCCGTCCGACCAGGCGTCCAGCCGGGCGGTGGCCTCGAGGATGTCGATCTCGTGGAGGACTTGGTCGCGGAGCGGGAGGTCGCGCACGCCAGCCCGCTCGTCGACGAGGCGGATGCGGGTGACGTAGAGGTCGGAGACGGCGTCGGCGGCGGCTTTGCGCTGGGCCGCGAGGCGCTCGCTCACGTTCGCCGCCGACGCGGCGATGTTGCCCTGGTCTGCGCCGGAGAACGCCTCGTCGCCGACGACGAAGATGTCGCCCTCGCCAAAGCTCGCGGCGTCGGGGTCGTCGAAGGACACCTGACCGTCCGTCCCCCCGCAGCGCCCGAAGCAGAGGCGCAGCTCATACGCTACGACCTCGCGATCGGTGTCGGTGGTGAGGATGGCCGGAAAGTTGCTGAGGCGCTGGCGCTCTCGCTGAAGCTGGGCGCGCACGTCGACGCGCGGCGTGTAGAGGCTTCGGACGAGGCGCCGCTGGATGAGGAGGGGGTCGTAGCTGACGCCGGCGCGGCGAAGGGACGCGTCGACGACGACCCCGAGCGGCGGCAAGGACTCGGGCGCGGCGGCGGCGGCCGCCCCGTCGAAGGAGACCGGGCCCACCACCCGCTCGGCACGCCAGACGCCGTAGGCGCCCGCGAGCCAAGCGCTGCCGTCCTCGCGCAGCAGGATCTGCCGCTGCTTCGGGCCGGGCAGGCCATCCGACAGCGGCTTCCACGTCACGCCGCCGTCGGCCGACTCCCAGACGCCGTCGTCGCCGGCGGCGAGGACGCGGCCGGGCAAGGTGGGCGCGCGCAGGCTGCGGACCCCATAGAGCGGCACGCGGGAGTCTGCGCGGAGGGTGAGGCCGCCGTCGTCCGTGCGGACCACGCGCTCGGCCAGGGCGACCCACGCGCCGCCGGGCCAGAAGGGATCCGGCGCGAGCGCGAAAACCGGCTGCCCCTCATAGCCCTCCGGCTCGAGCGGCTCCCAGCGCAGGCCGTCGTCGCTGCGGAAGAGCCCGGCGTCTGTCGCGGCGAGGACAGCGTCGCCCACCTTCGCGAGGTCGTAGATGACGTGGCCGTCAAGGGGGCTCTCGACCTGCAGCCAGAACCGCCCGTCCGACGAGTGGCGGACGCCCTCGACGGTGGCCGCGATGTAGGTGGGGCCCGGCAGCGCCGCGATCGCGTGCACCGCCGGCAGCAGTGGCTGCGGCGTGAAGCTGCGCCCACCGTCCAACGAGGACCACACGCCGTCGCTGCGGGAGACGATGACGAGGCCCCCCGGCAGCGACCAGATGCCCCGGGCGAGCGGCGCGCCGTCGGCGCCCACCCATTCGACGGCGTCGAGCAGGCCGGCCTCGAGCGCGTCGGCGACGTCCACGTCGACGATGGTGTCGGGGTCGTCGGGCGCGTCGACCGGGTCCGAGAAGTCCTCCACGGAGGCTTCGACCTCCAGCAGCAGCGACTCTTCGTCCGACAAGTCGGGGCCCGCCTCCACGTCGAGCGGCAAGGCGACGCGCCAGCCGGCCGGGCCGCCGCGCCGCACGGTGCCATCAGCCTTCAGCACGACGAGCGCGCGGTCGCTCTCGACGACGCCGTAGACCGGCTCGGACACGCCCGCGCGCAACCACCGGTGGCCGGCGGCGTAGGGCGGCGGCGGAGCGCCCACGAGCTCGATGGCCTCGCCGGGAAGCGGATCTTGCGCACGAGCGGCCCCCGCCGCGCAGAGGGCGACCACGCAGACCATCCATGAACAGAGCCACCGGACGGCCGGCATCGCCCCCCCTGAGCGGCTATGACTACCACGCCGACCCGCCCAACGGCGAGGCGGCCCGGTGACGGATTGGTCGAGGTCTTCGCAGCCGCGCAGGCAGCCCACGAGGCCGGCGTGCCCGTCGCGATCGTGGTGGTCGTGGGCGTGGATGGCTCCGCGCCGCGCGCGGCCGGGGCGCGGATGTTGGTCGGCCCCGAGGGCCGCCTCGCGGGGACGATCGGCGGGGGCGCGCTGGAGCACCGGGCCACCGCCGCCGCCGTGGAGGCGCTGCGCACGGGGCGCCCCCAGCGCCTCGCGATGCACCTCACCCGAGACCTGGGCATGTGCTGTGGAGGTGCCGTGGAGCTCTTCATCGACCCGATCGCCCCCGCCGAGGACCTCGTGATTCACGGCGCGGGCCATGTGGGCGCCGCGACCGCGCGCATCGCCGCCGAGGCCGGCTTCCGCGTCACCGTGGTGGACGATCGCGCGGACATCGTCGAGGGCGCCGCGCTGCCGGCGGGCGTTCGGGCCCTCGTGCAAGACCCGCTGCGCGCCCTCCCGGCGCTCCCGACCGGCCCGCGGTCGCTCCATCTCGTCGTCTCGCACGACCACGCGCTGGACCAGCGCCTCGTGGAAGCGCTGCTTCCGCTGCCCGTCCGATGGGTCGGGCTCATCGGCAGCCGCGCCAAGGTGGCGCGTTTCTGCATCCGCTTGCGCGCGGCGGGCATGGCCCCGGAGACGATCGCCCGGCTCCGGTCGCCGGTCGGGCTGGACATCGGCGCCGAGACCCCGGCCGAGATCGCCATTTCGGTCGTGGCCGAGCTGGTGCGGGTGCGGCGGGGCGTCTCCCGCCCGCCCGTCCCCCTGGCGGAGCACCCGCTGCCGGCGCGGGATCAGCCGGCGCGAGGGGCGACGGAGGGGGCCGCCACCATGGCCACCACCGCGCAGAGCCGGTCCAGCTGAAGCGGCTTGGGCACCACGCCGGCGTAGCCCGCCTCCCGCAAGCGTGACTCGGTGGGGTGCACCCCGGCACGCAGCAACGCGATGAGCTGAATCGCGCGCAGCTCGGGGTCGGCGCGGAGGAGGCGCGGGAACCGCAGCACGTCCACCTCGGGAAGGTCGACGTCCAGCACGACAATCTGCGGCACGAAGCGGCCCAACTCGACCGCCGCGCTGAAGCCGCCGTCCGCCACCCGCACGGAGCAGCCCACCCGCTGCGAGAGCGCCTCCGCCATGAGATCGCCGAGGTCTCGCTCCGGGGCGGCGACCAGCACCCGCAGCGGCCCGGGCTCCGGGGCGACCACCCGCAGCGCCTCGACGCGAATGCCGCGCCCCTCAGCGAAGCCGCGCAGCGAGGCGGCCGGAATGCGGCGGTGCCCGCCCGGCGTGCGCCACGCGTCGATGAGCCCCTGCTCAATCCAGGACACAACCGTCGGCAGGCTGACGCCGAGAAGCTGCGCGGCTTGGTGGGTCGTATACACGACGTCGCCCGGAGCGTGAGCCCCGGGCGACGTGGCCGGACGGCCTGTGGCCATCTCAGACGAGGCGGAAGCGGAAGTAGGTCTCGCCGACGATGACCTCCTCCCCACCGAAGAGGCGGCGCTCGGTCACGAGCTCGCCGTTGACGAGCGTGCCGTTCGAGGACTTGTTGTCCTCGACGTAGTAGTGCCCGCCGCGCTTGAAGAGCTTGCAGTGGAAGCGCGACACCTTGGAGTCGTTCTTGATCTGGATGTCGTTGTCGCGCCCGCGGCCGATCGTCAGCGCGTCGCTGGTGAAGGGGTAGATCTGCTCGTCGGCCTGGCCCTCCAGCTGGAGCAGCATGGCCCGACGGCCTTCCCCGGCCTCGGCCTCCTCGCCGCCCTTGCCGATGGCGGAGTCGAGGTCGATGCCGATCTCGTCACCCGCGCTCTCGACCGGGGCGGAGGCCCCGACGCCGGCCAGGTCGAGCTGCACATCGCCCTCGCCGTCGGCCTCGCCGTCCTCTTCGAAGCCGAAGTCGACCTCTTGCTCGGCGTCCCCCGCCTCGATGGCGACCTCGTCTTCGACCGGCGTCGCCTCGGCGGCGGCCTCCTCGAACACCGCAGACACGTCTTCGACGATCGGCGCGGACTGGCTGTGGGTGCCCTCCTCCTCGGCGACCACGGGCTCCTGCGGGAGCGCGGGCACATCGGGGACGGACGCGACCGGCGCGGGAGGCGCGGGGACGGGCGCAGGAGCCGGCGGCGCAGCCGGCGCGAGGCCGGTGTCCTGGCCGGCTTCTTCGGCCAACTCAACCCAGCGCGCGAGGGTGGCGGAGAGGCCGCCACGTTCGTCGTCCAAGCCGGCGAGGCGGGACTCGGCCTGCGCCAAGGTGTCCCGAAGGGCGCTGGACGCGTCGTTGAAGCCGTCTTCGTCGGTCTCGCCGATCGCGAGGCGCAGCTCCAGCTCCTGCATCTCCTCGTCCGACGATGCCTTCTCGCGGTGGATCGACGCCTTCTCGGCATCGATGTCGTCCACGCGGGACTGCAGCGCCGGGACGAGCGGCAGGATGCGCTCGGCGACGCCGCTTGCCTTGACCTCATGGTCGAAGATGACCTTCTCGACCACCGCGGACGAGAAGCGCGCGGCCTGGGAGCGCGCCCGACGGATGTACTCCCGGTGCTGGGAGTACTGGTCGAGGAGGGCGACGAAGTTGTGATGAATGGCTGCCGATTCCATTGTGAACGGGCTCCTGAATCCTGCTCGGGGGCCGCGGCCGGGGGGCTGCGGTGCGGCGTGCGCCGAAGGGCGCGCTCCGTCGCGTGACCGTCAAGTGATATTGGAAGGGGCGCCGGGCTGTCAACCCCCCGGCGATTGCAGATGGTTTCACCGGGCGCGTGGCGCCCGTTCAAGCGGCACTTCTCCGGCGATGGTCGCGTTGCGGCGGCGGGCAGTCCGGGCGGCGTCTCGCGCGGACCAGGCGCGCACGGTCAGGTCCATCGCCACCAGGGGGAGCGCGACAGCCCCCTGGCCACGGCGGACCTGCCAGATCGACACACCAAGCAGCGTGGCGTCCAGCGCCGCCAGCGACAGGGCTCGGCCGCCCTGCCCCAGCGCCGCGTGGCCGAGCCCGGCCCAGACCAGGCCCAGCCCGGTGACGACGCCGGGCGCTGGATGCGGCGGCGGGTCGGCGCGGTAGGCGTCGAGCGCCGCTTGGGCCTGCGCGATCTCTTCCCGAAACGCCGCCGCCCCCCAAGGCTCCCCGTTCCGCTCGACCCCGACGACGAGGGCGACCGGCACCCGCTGGAACCGGTTGTCGCCCGACAGCACCACCACCCCGGCGTCCGTCAGGTAGTACCAGCCCTCGACCCGCACGTTGTCCGAGAGCGTAAGCGCGAGGCGGTCATTCGCGCCGAGCGCCCACGCCGCCCCCCACGCGAGCAGCCCCAGGCTCATCCGTACCGCTCGCTGCTGAAGCCGCCGTGGCGCTTCTCCAGGTTGTCGAACAGCGTGAACTCCCCCTGGAAGGACAGCTCGACCGACCCCGTGGCGCCGTTTCGGTGCTTCGCAATCACGATCTCCGCGACGCCCTTCTTCTCGCTGTCCTTGTTGTAGTACTCATCCCGGTAGATGAACAGGATGATGTCAGCGTCCTGCTCGATCGCGCCAGACTCCCGCAGGTCTGACAGCACCGGCACCTTGTTGGGCCGCTGCTCGACCGCGCGATTGAGCTGGGACAGCGCGATCACCGTGATGCCCAGCTCTTTGGCGAGACCCTTGAGCCCGCGGCTGCTCGCCGCGACCTGCTCTTGACGACTCACCCCCGGGTCCCCCTGCATGAGGCCGATGTAGTCGACGATCAACACGGAGAGGCTGGGCACCAAGGACTTGAGGCGGCGCGCCTTGGACCGGACCTGCGAGATGGTGACGCCGGGCGTGTCGTCGATGTAAATCGGGAGCTCGGTCACGAGCCGCGCCGCCGACTCGAAGCGCAGCCAGTCATCCGCGGACAAGCGCCCGGTCCGCACCGCGTCCGCCCGCACCCGCGCCTCCGACACCAGCATTCGGGTCGTCAGCTGCTCGGCGCTCATCTCCAGCGAGAAGACGCCCACGCCCCAGCGCTCCGGGAGCTTCGCGACGTTGCGCGCGATGTTGAGCACAAAGGCGGTTTTTCCCATGGCAGGCCGCGCCGCGAGGACGATGAGGTCCGTCCGATGAAGGCCGGCCAGCATGCCGTCGAGATCGATGAAGCCGGTGGAGATCCCCGTGATGTCTCCATCCTTTTTGCTCAGCTCCTGGATGCGCGCGAACTCCGTGTGGACCACGTCCGCGATGCCGCGCCAATCCCCTCCCCTGCGCTGCTGGGTGACGTCAAAAACCGCCTTCTCGGAGAAGTTCAGCAGGTCCGGCAGCTCCCGCTGGCCGGCATTCACCTCGTCGACGATGGCGGCGGCGGCGGCGAGCAAGCGACGCTCCAGGGCGCGCTCATGCACGACCCGAGCGTAGTACTCGATGTTCATCGTGCTCGGGACGTCGTCCGCGAGCTCGGTCACGTAAGAGATGCCGCCGAACTGCTCTTCTTGCTCCGTCCGGACGATGTACTCCACCAGCGCGACCATCTCGAGCGGCTCGCCCCGCCGGAACTGGTCGCCCATCAAGCGGAAGAGCCGCTGGTGGACCTCTGCGTAGAAGTCGTCCGGGGTGAGCACCTCATCCACCCGACCGAGCTTCTCTGGATCCTGCATCAAGCCCCCGAGCACGGCGCGCTCGGCCTCGCGGCTGTGCGGAACCTTGGGCACGGACATGGCTGCCTCCCCATAAAGGAGCCCCGCGCCGATGACTCGCCGCGGGGCCCCAGTGTGAACCAAGCGTTCAGCTGGCGATGACGAAGACCTTGACCGACGCTTCCACGTCGCTGTGGAGCTTCACGCCGACGTTGAACACGCCGAGGTTGCGGATGGCGTCGTCGAGCTTGATCTGCTTCTTGTCAACCGCGAAGCCGCTGGCGACGAGGGCGTCGGCGATGTCGCGGTTCGTGACCGAACCGAACAGCTTGCCCTCTTCGCCGGCCTGCGCGCGGATGGTCACGGAGGCGGCCGACAGCTTCTCGCCGGCGGCCTTGGCCTCGGCGAGGAGCTTGGCGGCGCGCGCTTGCGCGACCTTGAGCTGGTGCTGGAGGCGGGCCACATTGCCCTCGTCCGCCACGACGGCGAGGCCGCGAGGGATGAGGTAGTTGCGGCCGTAGCCGTCACGGACCTTGACGACGGTGCCCGTCTTGCCGAGGTTCTGGACGTCGCTCTGGAGGATGACCTTCATGGCAGGCTCCCTTTACTCGTCAGCGAGGTAGGGCAGCAGGGCG
>JBEIVK010000507.1:0-3480 GCA_040373935.1 Alphaproteobacteria bacterium | reverse complement strand
GCCGCTGCCGCCGCCGCCGCCGTCCCCACCCGCCGCCGCCGTGTCGCCGGCCGACGCCCCCCCGCCCGGGGCCGGCTTCTCGACGCCCCCGCAGCCCATCCCGAGCAGCACCGCCGCGATCGCCCACGCCCGCATGGCTCACCTCGCGACGTCAATAACGGAGCGGCGGAGGCAGGAAAGGGGCGTCAGGGCGCGCGCGGCGCGAGCCCCGCGAGGGCCGCCGCCCCACCCGCCGCCACCCAGGCGATCCGCGCGCGCTCCTCTTCTGCTTGGAGGCGCTTTTCGACCGATGCGCTCGCCTCCAGGCCGCCGAGGGCCGCAGCCGCCCCGCCGAGATCTCCGCTGCGCCGCAGGGCCCGCGCGAGCAGCAGACGGCGCTGCTCTTCGAGGGCCGGCGCCGTGAGCTGCACCGGGCCCAGCCAGCGGACGACGCCGGCCGAATCGCCCAGCCGGGCAAGGTTGAGGCCGATCAGGTACCGGGGGAGGGGGTCTTCGGGCAGCGCCTCCGCCCAATCCCGCAGGAGGTGTTGGTCCAGCGCCGGCGGTGCCTCCCCGACGAGGTACCGGCGCGCCTGCTCCGCCGCGCCGTCGTCCGCGAGACCGGCCCCGTGCGCCTTGGCGAGCAAGCGGCGCCACGTGTCGTCGGCGAAGGCTTCGGCTTGACAATCCTCATAGGCTGCTCGCGCCGCCGCACGTTCGCCGCCCTCCCACCGAAGGTCCGCCTCCGACTCTCGCACCTTGGCGCGCAGCGGGGCGTCGAGGCTGGGCCGCGCGCCCAGCTCGGCGAGCAGCGCGAGGGCGGCCGGGCGGTCCCCCGCGCGGGCGGTGAGGATGGCGATCTCGTAGATCTGACCTGCGTTCTTTGGCTGCAGCTCGCGCAATCGCTGGCGAAGCTGGAGGGCCGTCTTCCAGTCCTGGCGCCCCTCCGCGGCCTGCGCCTTCCGGTTGAGCTCGGCCACGGTCCGCGCGCAGGTCTTTTCCCAGATGGACGGGCGGTCGTAGCGGGCGACCGCCCAGGCCACGGCGTCCGACGAGAGCGGCTGGGCGTCGAGGAAGCCCTCCCACTCGGCGATCAGCGCTTCGACGGAGCGGCCGTACGCGGCGTCGAAGTCCCCGTCCCGGTAGACCGACTGAAAGCGGGCGATGCCGTGGGTATCCACAAGCCACCGGACAAAGCTGCCCATCATCGTGTAGGCCTTGCCGGCCGGCTGCGTCCAGAAGCCCGCCGGGTCGAACAGGTGGCGCAGATCCGGCGCGACCCCCGCCCGGCGCAGCGCGGCGCTGGACCCGTGGGCGTCGAGCGGCTCGGCCGGCCAATCGGCCGCCAAGGCAATGCCTTCGACGAGGCCCAGGTTGATGAGCACGCCGCCCCAGGTGGCGAGACGCAGCGGCCCGCCGCCAAAAGGCGCAGTGAACAGGTGCGCGAGCTCGTGCGCGAGCCCGGTGTCGCCCTCGCCCTCCCAGCGCAGGTGCATCTCGTGCGTCCACGGCCGCGCGACGTAGGTCCGACGCGCGCCCATCAGCTTCTGCTGAGACTCTGCGTCCGGATAGATGTACGCGCCGATGGGCCGGCCCGCCCAGGCCACCGGGTCCGTGCCGAGGTAGGCGCCCAGCTCGGCATAGCGAAACTCAGCGTCGGCGGCCAACTCGCGCACGGCCTCCGCGCCGAGCTGGCCGGGGTCGTAATGGATGCGGAAGTGCGGGGTCTCCACGACGGCGCCCAGCCGGCGCTGCACGGTGTCGCTGTCCAGGAAGAGCCCGTGCCGGCGGGCGTCCCGGGCCTGCACGGCGAGGGCGGCCGCGCAGAGCAACACCAGCCCTGGAACCGGCCCGAGCGGGCGCCGGCCGCGCACCCGCCACGCCGCCTCCAGCGCGAGCAGGCCCACCGCCACGGCGCTGAGCACGAGCGCACGCCACCACCACAGGTGCCCGGGGAGGCTCAGGGCCTCGTCGTAGAGCGAGCCCGCGAACCAGCCCGCGAGCAAGGTGTGCCCATGGATGGGCGGCCACCACGCGAGGCGCCACGCGAGGAAGGCGGCGTCCGCCACCACCACGGCCAGCACGAGCGCGGCGCGGGCCGCCGTGGAGCGCGCCACCGCGGCGGCGCCGAAGGCCAAGGCTGCCCCGACGACCACCGACACCGCCGGGATGGCCACCCAGAAGGCGAGGCCGAGCTTGGGATCGCAGTTTTTGACGCGGAGGGCGTTGAGCGCGAGCGCGAGGGCGGGGGGCCCCAACAGGCCAAACCACCAGCCCGGGACCCGCGCCGCGAAATCGGCCAGCGGGCCCGCGGCGCGCGCGGGGTCCAACGGCGCGCGCAGGGCCCCGGTGCGCAAGGCGTCGAGCACGAGGGCGGCGGCGGCGAGCCCGCTCGTGAGTCCGATGGCGGCGGCGCTCTCGTAGCCGAGCAGGTTGAAGAGCGGGACGAAGCACAGCGCCACACCGACGGCGGCGTGCGCGGCGATCACGGTCCCGGCGCGACTGGGCATGGCGGGTGGGTATCCCGCGGCGGTCGCCGCGCCGCGCGGCCGCGGGATACCCGGCACCGATGGAGCGTTCGCCCGGCGCCGCCGCCGACACCCTGGCCGAAGACCGGCTGCCGCGCGTCTGGGGCCGCTACGAGGTCCTGCGTCTGTTGGGGCAGGGCGGCACGGCGCGGGTGTTCGCGGCCGAGCTGCTCGGGCCGGCCGGCTTCCGAAAGCCGGTGGCGCTCAAGGTCCTGCGCCCGCACCGCCAAGACCGCGGCGCCGCGCTGCTGCGGGAGGGCCGGTTGGGCGCGCGGCTGCAGCATCCGGCGGTCGTGCAGGTCTACGACGTCGGCGAAGAGGACGGCGCGGTCTTCGTCGCGATGGAGCGCATCGAGGGCCCGACGCTGCGCCAGCTCCTCGCGGCCCGGGGCGCGCTGCCGCCGCCCGTCGTGCTGCAGGTGGGCGCCGAGCTGTGCCGGGCCCTCGCGCACGCGCACGCGCTCCGCACGCCTGACGCCCCGGCCGGCATCGTCCACCGCGACATCAAGCCAGGAAACGTCCTCGTCGACCGCTGGGGCCAAGTGAAGCTGGCCGACTTCGGCATCGCGGGCGAGGGCGACGGCACCGCCGGCTGGGGCACCCCGGGCTACGTGCCGCCCGAGGCCGCCGGCCCCCGCCCCGTGGATGGCCGGGCAGATCTTTTCGCCCTCGGCATCGTCCTCGTCGAGCTGGCGACCGGCCGGCGCCCCTGGCGCGTGAACGAGCACGAGGCCCTCCGCGCCGAGCTGGGCGACCCCACGGCCGCCCTCCGCGCGCGCGGCGTGGACCGCGCCCTCGACGCCGCCATCCCCGGCCTCGCCGCCGTGGTCGCTCCGCTCCTGGCCGCCGATCCCGCCCAGCGCCCGGCCGACGCCGAGACCCTGCGCACCGCCCTGGAGGCCCTGCCCCTCCGCCCCAGCGGCCCGGAGCCCCTCGCCGCGCTGGTGCGCGCCCTGGCCGACGACGCCGCGGC
>JBEIVK010000483.1:0-3593 GCA_040373935.1 Alphaproteobacteria bacterium | reverse complement strand
GCCGCCGCCGCCGTGCGCCCCGGCGAGGCCCGCCGGGGCATCGACTGGGCCCTCGTCGCCTCTGGCCTCCTGTTCGAGATCCTGGCCGCGATTGACGGCCCCGCCCTGGATGCGCTCCTCGCGCCCTTTCTGGCGCAGGGCTTCCGCGCCGCGGCCGGCTGGCCGGATCTCGTCGTGCTCCCCGGGCCGCCCGCGGTCCTGCCCGGGGCGCTCCCGGCCACCCTGGGCCCCGGCCTCGCCTGGGCCGAGATCAAGGGCCCCACGGACACCCTGCGCGATGCGCAGGCCCTCTGGCACGCCGCCTTGGCCGAGGCCGGCCAGGCCGTCGAGCGGTGGGAGGTGGTCCCGGCGCCCGCGCGGGTTAGCGCGCCGTCTACCCCGAGGGACCCATGACCATCGAATCCGAAGCCAAGCGCCTCATCGAAGAGGCGCTGCCCGGCGCCACCGTGCACGTCTCTGGCGGCGGCGGCCATTACGAGATCAGCGTCGTCGCCGCACAGTTCTCCGGCCAGCGCACGCTCGCTCGGCAGCGGATGGTGTACGGCGCCATCACGCCGCTCATGGCGGGCGACGCGGCCCCGCTGCACGCGGTGGACCGCCTCACCTGCAAGGCGCCCGACGAGGGCTGAGCCCGCCGGCCCGGTGCCCGCCACCAGGGCGGGCCCGGCCGCGGCTCAGTCGATGTACCAGCGGCCTGCGCTGAACCGCACCTTGCCCTCGCGGCCCAGGCGCCGAAGCACGGCGAGCACCTCGGGCTCTCCCAAGTCCTTCCAGGGGGAGCGGTGGCGCGCGCCCGCCACCAGCACGGCCTCGCCCAAGCCCTTGACGGCGTACTGCTTCAGGCGGTCCAGCACGTCTTCTTGCACCCACTCGCCGCGGCGGTTGTCCACCTGGGCGGCCGGGGTGGACGCCGCGCGGCGCTCCCCGCGCGGCGTGGGCGGCGCCACCTTCTCGATGAGCGAGCGCCCGGGGTTGGACACCGGTCCCGCGACGATGCGCGACGTCGATGCCTTGGCCGCCGGGCGCGGAGCGGGGAGCTGGATGGCCTCCGGCGCGGCGCCGGCGAAGCGCTCCTCGAGGCGCGCGATGGCGGACAGGACGTCGCCGTCCTTGCGCACGGCCGCTTGCTCCGAGATGCAGGCGCGCAGCGTGGCAGGCACGCGCGCGGCGTCGAGGGCGGCGATCTCCTGGAGGAACTCCAGGCAGGCCGGACCATCCGGCAGATCCCCCACCTCTCGGAACATCTGCGGGCTGAACCGCACGAGGTCGTCGGCCAGCTGCTTGGGAAGCTGCTCCGGCACCTCCGACAGGGCGATGATGTCGGCGAGGGTCCCGCGGTCGATCTGGCCCAACGGCAGACGCACCACATCCTGGGTGAGGATGCCGAGCATCAGCCCCTCCGCCTTTCGAAGTCCGGCCACGCTCACGCGGTTCTTGCGGCTCTCCATAGGGTCTCCTCCGCCCTTCCGGTAGCACGCGCCCCGCCCCGGCGCCGCTCCCGGACGCGAGACAGCGCCGGCACGGGCCGACGGTTCCGTTAGACCGCCGGGACCCAGGAGCACCCATGCGCATCACCCGTGTCTACACCCGAACCGGCGATCAGGGGCTGACACGCCTCGTCGGCGGCGAGCAGGTCCGCAAGGATCACGTCCGCATCGAAGGCTACGGCACGGTGGACGAGCTGAACGCGATCCTCGGGCTCATCCGGACGTTCAACCAGCGCTCCGGCGCGGACGCTGCCGCCGTGGCCCGGCTCGACGAGATGTTGGCCCGGGTGCAAAACGACCTCTTCGACGTCGGCGCCGACCTCGCGACGCCCCCGGACGCCCGCTGGGAGGGCATGCGGCGCGTGGGCGACCCGGAGGTCACGCGCCTCGAAGGCTGGATCGACGTCCTGAACGACGACCTCCCTCCCCTGCGCGAGTTCATCTTGCCGGGCGGCGGGCCGGTGGGCGCGTTCTTTCACCAGGGGCGCACGGTCTGCCGGCGCGCCGAGCGGGCGGTGCTGCGGCTGATGGACGCCGAGCCGGGCACGGGGGACGGCGTGATGCGCTACCTCAACCGGCTGTCGGACTGGCTGTTCGTGGCCGGGCGCTGGGCGGCCAAGGCGCTGGGCGAGCCCGAGTACCTCTGGCAGCGCTCGGTCTGAGGGCGGGGAGCCCGCGCCGGCGGGGCAGGAAGGGGGCGTTACGGGGGAAACCTTGGTTTCCCCTGTCCCCTGCCCTGTCTTACCCAAAGCGACAGCCGGCCCGGCCGCCGCGCGCGCCGCCTAGAACCGGCCACGCCACACGATGCCGCCGCCACCGGCGTCGAGCAGGATGCCCGCGTAGCCGACGCCCACGCCGAGCAACGCGGTGCCCCCGGCCGCGATGACCATCGTGTTGTTGAGGCTGCGGAGGCGGGCCATCTCGGCCGTGGTGGTGGCGGCGTCGAAGTCCGCGCTGGTCTTGAAGGTGTAGCCGTAGAGGCCCGCCCCGACGAGGGCGATGGCGCCGCCCGCGAGCATGAGCGGGGTCTTGGCGGGCGGGCGCACGCGCTGCACTTGGACCACCGCGAGGTCGAAGTTGGGCTGGTGCGCGCCCTGCTTCGCCTTTTTGGAGGCGTCTTTGTCGGCCTTCGGATCGGCCGCGGCGACGGCGGCCGCGGCGAGGAAGCTGGCCGGGAAGGCGTTGCCATCGATGACGAAGGCTTGGCGAACCGACTTGTCGCTCTGGGCGACGACCTGGAAGAGGTGGGGCCGGCCGAGGGTGGCGGCCGGCTCCTTGAGGGGGCGGCCGTCGAGGAGGAGCAGCGCGCCGTCCGGCACGACCAGGGTCTGGCCGTCGACCTTGACGGAGGGATCGCCGGTGGCGGCGCGGGCCTCGTCGAAGGCGACGCGCAGCGGGTGGCCCATCGGGACCTCGGTGGCGTCGAACTCGAAGGCCGGGTCGAGCTCGGCGGCGATGCGGAGCCAGGGGCCCGCCCCCGCGAGGTCTCCGCTGAGCACGCGAGACGCCGCGATGCTGCGGTAGGTGCTGGCGAACACGGCGGGCGGCACCTGCTGCGCGACGCAGGGCAGGCTGGACTCCAGGCGCTTGCCGATGGTGCGCAAGGCGGGGGCGTCTTGCGCGCGCAGGGCCGCGTTGGCGGCGCCCAGATCCTGGATGAGCTCCTGGGAGGAGGTGGGCTTTTGGCAGTTGGCGACGGCCGCCGTGCTGTGCACAGCGGCGACAGCGAGGCCGAGAGAGAGCACGAGACCCGACCAACGCACGGGCAACCTCCAGCGGAGTGGCGAGCTTATCACGCGGCGCCCGGCGCGGCGGGGCGCACCCACCCAAGGAGCTGCCCCGCCTCGACGGGGGCGCCAGCGGCGACGGCCCAGCGGGCGAGCACGCCCTCCCCGGCCACCCGCACGGGGTTGAAGGTCTTCATCACCTCGATCAGCGCGATGCGCTGCCCGGCGGTGACCGGCGCGCCGGTGGCCGCGAGGGGCGGCTCCCCCGGGGCGGGCCGCGACCAGAACGTGCCCTCCATCGGCGCGCGCACCGGCTCCCAGTCCGGGGCGTCCGGCGTGGGCTCGGCCCCGCGCGCGGCGGCGGGGCCGGTGGCGTCTG
>JBEIVK010000730.1:0-2383 GCA_040373935.1 Alphaproteobacteria bacterium | reverse complement strand
CGGCGGCGGCCAGGCGGTCGGCCAGCGCGAAGAACGGACCCGGCGCCTCCACCTCCGCCCCGGCCGCCGCGAGCGCCCGCACGGCCGGCCCTGCGAAGGCCGACAGCCGCGGCCCGCCCGCCCCGCCCCGCGCGTGGTCCGCCACGGCCGCGAGCGCGGCGCGCAGCTCGTCGGCGATGGCGACGAAGTCGCCGCTCTCCAAGCGCACGAAGCGCCGCCCGAGGCGCAGGGCCTCCAGCACCGACTCGATGGACGCCGTGCCGGCCTCCGTGTCGAGCCCGCCGCTGAGCCCAAACCAGTCCCGCGCCGCGCCGATGGCCACGCGCACCCGCCGCGCCGGGTGGACCCGCCGCGCCGGGCCCGCCCACTCCACCGCGGCCCCGACCCCTTGCAGCCGCAGCAGCAGCGCGGCGGCGGCGTCGCCGTCGAGGGTGTGGGCCAGCTCGGGGGGCAGCTCGCACCGCGCCGCCAGCGCGCCCCAGGCGGCCAGCTCGGCGTCGAGGTCCCGCTCCCAGACGACCGCCGTGCCGGTCGCCGGGTCGGCCCCCGGAAAGACGCGGACGCCCTCCCCGGGGCGCTCCAGCCGGCCGGGCGCGGGCCGCACGCGGGCCTGCACCTGCACGGCGTCGCCCTCGATCGACAGCCGCAAGACGGGCCGCGCGTCGGCGGGGCGCGGCGCGCCGAAGACACCGGGGGTGAGGACCACCGGGAGGTAGCGGCTGGCGCGGGAGGCGACGGCGCTGGCGGTGGCCGCGTGCGCCGCCGGGATGCCATGGTCGGGGTCCGCCACCCACTCGAGCACCGCGCCCACGGCGGGCGACGCGGTGCAGTACCGCACCGTCCCCGTCGGCGCGTGCTCCCAGACCGCAGTGCCGCCGAGCCCGCGCAGCGCGTCGAGGAAGCGCGCGGGGGCATACGGCAGCTCGGCGTGGAACCGAAAGTCTCCCGCCGCGTCTCGGTCCAGGACGATGCGAAGGTCGACCCGCTGGACGGCGCGGTGGGCGTCCGCGGCCCCGCTGCGCCAGAAGACCCGCGGGTGGCCCTGCAGGGCGTCGAGCAAGGCGGCGTTGTCGCCGTCGCGAAGGAGGCGCAGCAAGCGGGTGTCATCGGCCGACGCGAAGGCCCCGACCTCGCCCTTCTTCAGACGGGCCAGCCGAAAGCCGCCCCGCGCCAGCGGCGTGCAGCGCACCGGCTCGGCGGCGAAGCCCTCCGCGCCCGTCGACAAGCGCACCCCCAGCAGCGGCTCCGGGGCGTCCTCTCCCACCCCGACCTTGGCGAGCAGGTAGGCCCACCGGGGCTGCGCCAGCGTGCGGCGCAGCGGCTCCCACTCCGGGCCGTCGCCGTCCAGCGCGGCGATCGCGTCGTCCACCGCCACCGCCAGCGTGGGGCACGCGTCGCCGGCCCGGCAGGCGCACACCAGCGGGAGGGCGGGCCGGGCGTCGGTGAGCAGCACGACGACGTGGGGGGCGTCGTGCGCCGCGCTGGCCGCCGCCCAGGCGAGGCCCGCGCCGCCGACCCGCTCCAGCTGGGCGCCCATGCACTCCAAAGGGTGCACCGCGCCCGGCCGCAGCGCGGCCGCCCACGCCTGCGCCACCGCGCGCACCTCGGGGCGCACCGCCGCGCGCGGCTGCACCCGCGGAAGCGGCCACGCCGCCGCCGCCGCCACGAGCCGCCGGAGCGCAGCCACGCCCTCGACCGTCCAGTGTTGCGCCCCGGTGGTGTTGCCCCCCCAATCGTTGCGCGCGCGGGCCACGGACTGCACGGTGGCCCCCGAGAGGACCGACGCCTCCTCGACCGACCAGCCGAGGGCCTCCACCCAGAGCTGGATGGACACCGACACGTAGGGCCCAAAGCTGCCGGACGCCCGCACCAAATCCGCCAGGGGCACGCCATGCCACACCCCGGAGCGATGGGCCGCCACCAACGCCTCGGGCGCGGCGGCGATCGCCCCCGACAAGCCCGCGATGCTGCCGCGGTACAGCTCTCTCGGCCCCACCCGGCCCCCGAGGGCGCTCAAGAGCGACTCCCCGGGCTCCCACGGGGAGACGAGCGGCCGCGGCTCCCCCGGCTTCGCGAGCGCCCAGACCAACGTGTGCTCGCTGGCCAGGATCCGGTCCAGCTCGCGGGGGTCGGCGACGACACGCGCCAGCGCGTCGATCGCGGCGGCGGCGGCCGCGGAGGACTCCCGCACGCTCGCCAGGGTGATGGATGCGCGCGACGGAGGGCGGGCCATCGATGACTCCGAAGGCCTGAAGGCCCGACAAACACCGGGCGCTCTAATCGCGCCCCGTACCAGCCACCACGCAGGCGCCGGCCCGGCCAGGACGGCCGGGCACCGCGTCTCTGCGGGGGGTCGCGGCCAGCGGCCGCTCCGTGCGGCGGG
>JBEIVK010000827.1:0-1939 GCA_040373935.1 Alphaproteobacteria bacterium | reverse complement strand
GTGCCGCCGGTCGCGCCCGCTCCCGTGGACCGTACGCCCGCTCTCGACGCCGCGGCGCTCGTGGACGAGATCCAGAACCTGTCGAGCGAGGATTTCGCGTCGCTGATGGCCGGCGCCGCCGCCTCGCGTCGCCTCCGCTCGGGAGACAAGGTGAAGGGCCGGGTGGTGCGCGTCACCCGCGACGCCATCTTCTGTGACGTCGGCGCCAAGTCCGAGGCCATGCTGCCGCGGACGGAGTCGGACGCCGAGATCGCCGTGGGCGACGTCATCCACGCGACGGTCCTGTCCTCGGACGACCGCGGCCTCCGTGTCGGGCGCCACCTGAGCGGCGGTGGCGAAGAGCAGCTCGAGGACGCCTACAACTCCGGGGTGTCGGTCGAGGGGCGCGTCGAGTCGCGCAACACCGGCGGCTTCGTGGTGCGGGTGGGCGGTGCGCGCGCGTTCTGCCCGCTCTCGCACATGGACCGCACGCTCGCCGAAGACCTCGACTCCTACGTCGGGCAGAGCTTCGCGTTCAAGGTCCTCCAGTTTGGCGCCGGAGACGCCGTGGTCTCGCGCCGGGCGCTCGCCGAGGCGGAGGCCGAGAAGCGCGCCGCCGCCACCTGGGAGACGCTCACCGAGGGCGACATGCGCGAGGCGCTGGTCGTCGCGCACCACGCCGCGGGGGCCTTCGTGGAGGTCGACGGCGTGCGCGGGCTCATCCCGCGCCGCGAGGCCGGCTGGGGCCACGACGCCGCGCTGCCCGCCATCGGCAGCCGCGTTCAGGCCCGCGTCACCCGCGCAGACCGCGACACCCGAAAGCTGAGCCTCTCGCTCAAGGATCCCGGCTCGACCCCGTGGTCCCGCGTCGGCCTCGACTTCGTGGAGGGGGGCGCCTACACCGGCCGCGTCACGCGGCTGACCGAGTTCGGCGCGTTCATCAACCTCGCGCCCGGCCTCGAGGGCCTGCTGCACATCTCCCGCATCCTCGACAAGAAGGCCCCCAAGGGCCAGTCCATCGAGGATGTGATGAAGGTGGGCGACGAGCTGCGCGTGCGCATCGTGTCGGTGGAGATCGAGCGGGAGCGCCTCCAGCTGGCGGTCGTGCGCCCCGGCGAGCCGGAGGAGGCCCCGGAGCCGCGCCCCACCCTGCCCCGCGACACCGGCAAGCTGGGCACGCTCGCCGACATCTTCGGGAAGGTCAAGGTCCAACGCTGAGGCGCGCTGGCCTCAGCGCGCTTGGCGCCCGTCCATGGCGGCCCGCAGCAGCTTGAGGTCATCGAACGCCGCTTTCTTCTCGTCCGGCTGCCGCAGCAGGTAGGCCGGATGGAAGGTCGGCATCACCGCGACCGGGCGGCCGCCGATGTCGAGGGACTGCCAGCGGCCGCGCACCGCGGTGATGCCGCGCTCTGGGCCAAAGAGCGCCTTCACCGCCACCGTCCCCAGCACGAGGACGAACTCCGGCGCCACGGCCCGAAGCTGCGCCTGCAAGAACGGCAAGCACCGGCGCGACTCGGCGTCATCCGGGTTGCGGTTGTTGGGCGGCCGGCACTTCACGACGTTGCCGATGTAGACCTGCGACCGGTCGAGCCCCAGCACGTTGGAGACCATGCGGTCCAGCATCTGCCCCGCCGCGCCGACGAACGGCCGGCCCGTCTCGTCCTCCGTCTCCCCAGGGCCCTCGCCCACAATGAAGAGGCGGGCCTTCGGATCCCCCTCCCCGAAGACGATCGAGCGCCGCCCCTCGCACAGCCCACAGCGCCTGCAGTCCCCCAAGACGCGGCGCACGTCGTCGAGCGTGGAGGCCCCGGCCAGGGCCACGGTGTCCGCCGCGACGGCCGGATCGGGCAGGTGTTGGGCCCAGATGCCGAGCTGCCCGGGCGCCGCGGCGGGGCGCGGTGGCGGAGCGGGCGCGGGACGCGACGGCGCGGCTGCGGGGGCGCCCGCGCCCGGAGGGCGG
>JBEIVK010000909.1:0-1747 GCA_040373935.1 Alphaproteobacteria bacterium | reverse complement strand
TCCGCGCGCCTGTTTGCGGCGCAGGCGGTCTTTCGGTCTGCACATGCGCGCCTCTCTCCGTCGAGGGACCTCGCGGCGCGCTTCGCGGCCTGGGGCTTCCCGGCGGTCGCGCCCTGCGCGCTGCCGCTCGTCCTGCCCATCCGCCCCGCCCCGCCGCCGGGCGACGGCCCTTTGCGGGTTCTGTTCGCCAGCGCGCTCCTGCCAACCAAGGGTCCGGATCGCCTCCTGCGCGCCTTTGCGGCGCTGCCGATCGGGGCCGCCACCCTGACGCTCGCTGGCCCACCGCCGCCTCCCGGCGTTTTTCCGGGCTTCATCGCGTCTCTGTCCGCGCAGGCGCGGGCGACGCCGGGGGTGGCCTGGCGGGGGTCCGTGCCGCCGGAGGCGATGGAGGCGCTGCTGCACGCCCACGACCTCCTGGTGCTGCCGTCCACGTGGCCGGAGAACAGCCCCCTCGTGGTGCGAGAAGCGACCGCCGCCGGCCTGCGGACGATCCTCCCCGCCCACGGCGGCGCGGCCGAGCTCGACGCGCTGGCGCCCCGGCTGGCCCCCGACGCCCCCGACGCCGCGCTGACGCGCCTGCTGGAAGTGGAGCTCCGAAGGGGCCGCGCGCGGCGCGCGCCGGCGGTGTGGCCCAGCCCATCGGACCATGCCGCGTGGCTCCGGGAGGGTCCGTACGCGGGGTCGGAGACACCCGGGCCGCTTTCCGAACCCGGTGCCCCGCAGTAAGATCCAGCGTCGCGCCCCGCGTGGGTGCGTGAACCCGGAGGCAGCATGTCGTCGTCCACCCCTCGCGACGCGTTCGTCATTCCCGCTGGCCTGCGCATCGAGCAGTCCGGGAGCGGCTTGTCGGTCGATTTCGACGGCGATGTCATCCTCCACGGCACGCTCGGCCACCGGTTGCGTCGGGTCCGCAGCACCGGCGGCGACGTCCGCCTGCACATGGACGCCGACCTGGAGGAGGTCTCGGCGCCGGATGGCACGGTGGAGGTCACCGGCTCGTTGCGCGCAGGCTCGGTGCTCGGGCGGCGGGTGGATGTCGCCGGAGACATCGTCGCTGAGGGCATCTTCGGCGGTTCGATCCGCGTTGGCGGCGCCGTGGAGGCGAGCCGCGTCAGCGCCGAAGACGGCGACGTGATCATCGGGGGCGACGCGCGGGTGCGCGACGAGCTGACGGCCGAGGGCGGCGCCGTGCAGGTCGCGGGAGATCTCCGCGCCGGCTCCGTGACGGGGGCCGCCGTGCGGGTCGGCGGGGCCGCGCGGGCGACGTCCCTGCGCGCGGCGGGAGACGTCTCGATCGGCGGGGCCGCGCGGGTGCACGAGCTGCACGCCGGCGGGGAGGTCCGCCTCTCCGGAGACGCCGAAGGCCACGTGATCGAGGGCGAGGTGGTGCGGGTGCACGGCGCGCGTTCGGACCTCCGCATCGTGCACGCGACCCGCCGCATCGAGGTGGGGCCGGGGCATGTCTGGTCGGATCTTTTCATGGCGCCGGCGGTGGAGCTGAGCCCGCAGACGGTCGGCCGGATCACGGTGGTCGAGTCCCAGGCGCCGCTGGGCCCGAGCGCCGTGCGCGGCTGCCTCGGCTTGGACGACCTCGCGACCCTCATCGGCGACGTGGACCGCTTCCTCGAAGAGCGCGGCATCCGGCGGGGAGGCGGGTCGGTCGCGGCGGGGGCGGTACCCCGCGCGGCGCTGCCGGCGAGCCCCGCGGCGATCGCGCCGGCCCCGCCCGTCGTCGAGGCCACCCCCG
>JBEIVK010000722.1:0-2402 GCA_040373935.1 Alphaproteobacteria bacterium | reverse complement strand
GCGGATCTCAAGGCCTTCGCCGACCACGGGGTCTATGGGATGGCGGCGCTCACCGCGCTCACCGCCCAGAACACCCGGGGCGTGTCGGGCGTGTTCGCGGTGCCGGCCGACTTCATCCGGGCGCAGATCGCCGCCGTGCGGGCGGATCTCCCGCCGGACGCCATCAAGATCGGCATGCTCGGCACCGGGGAGATCGCGCGGGCGGTGGCGGCGGCGGTCGAGGGCTACGACGGCCCGCTGGTGCTCGATCCCGTGATGGTGGCGACCTCGGGGGATGCGCTGCTGGAGCCCGCCGCGGAGGAGGTGGTGGTGGAAGTGCTGCTGCCGCGGGCGCGCGTCATCACGCCCAACCGCCCGGAGGCCGCGCGGCTCGGCATCGCGGCGGCGCCGGGGGCCTTCGCGGCGCGCACGGGGGTGGCGGTGCTGCTCAAGGATGGCCATGGGGACGGCGCTGTCGTCGAGGACCGCCTGTTCCTCCCCGATGGCGCGGTGCATCGCTTCGCGCACCCGCGCGTGTCCACCCGCAACACGCACGGCACGGGCTGCACGCTCGCCAGCGCCGTCGCGGCCCGCCTCGCCCGCGGGGAGCCCCTGCCGGCGGCCTGCGACGGGGCGGTGCGCTACCTCGCGCGCCTCGTCGCCGGTTCGGCGGCGCACGCCCTGGGAGGCGGGCACGGCCCGCTGCTGCACGGCATCGTGGCGCGCGGCGACGCCTGAAGCGCGCCGGGCCGCGCGGGCTGCTATGCTGCGGCGGCGGGGGAGCAGCGATGCGCGGCGCGACGGACGGCAAGCGGTGGGCGGGGGCGCTGGCCCTCGCGGTGGCCTGCGGGGCGGCGGCCGACCCGGTCGGCTTCGGGGGCGGCGGGCAGCGGGCCGACGGCTCGTCCAGCGGCGACGACGGCGGCGGCGGCAGCGGAGACGGCGGCGGAGACGGCTCCGACACGGGTGTGCCAGACAGCGGCGCCGGCGGCGACGGCGGCAGCGGGGACGACACGGGCGGGCCGCCCGAGATCGTGGGCACCGGCTACAGCCGCGGAGACACCGCCTACGACATCGAAGCCGAGAACCAGTCCGGCAGCCCCTGGTCCTTGCACGACCGCCTCGGCCTCCGCGTGGTGCTGCTCTTCGGCGACGCCGACGACGCCGACACCGTCGCGATGCTGGGCTACCTGGGCTCGGTGGACCGCGGGGTGTCCGAGCTGGAGGTGGCCTTCATCGCCGGGCAAGACGAAGACGGCGCGGCGGCGGACGAGGCGGACGCCGCGCGTTGGGCCACCACCTACGGCATCACCACCGTCCTCACGGACACCGGCGCGCTGCGCAGCGCGTGGGCGGGCAGCAGCGCGCCCTACCTCGTGCTCATCGACCGCGAGATGGCCATCGCCTGGACAAACGCCGGCTTCACGCCGGAGAGCCAGCTCCGCGGGGAGATCGGGGACCTGGACTGACCGCCGGCCCCGGCGGGCGGCGGGCCCCGGGGATAGCGGGCGCTGGCGTGCGGGGCCGCGCGCCGGAGGCGGGGATGAAGGTCGGCTATGTCGTGCTGTATGTCCAGGATGCGGAGCTTTGCCGCCGGTTCTGGGTGGAGCAGGTGGGGATGGTGGAGCGGAAGCGCCAGGAGGCGGCCGGCTTCGTCATCGTGCAGGTGGGCTTCCCGGGCCAGGGCTTCGCGCTGGAGCTGGTGCCCCGCGAGATGATGAAGGACAACCCGGACGGGCTGGACCTCGCGACGCCCTCGATGTGCTTCCACGCCGACGACCTGCCGGCCACCCGCGCCCGCATGGTCGCGGCCGGGGTGCAGGCCACCGAGGTGGGCGAGCACTTCGGCATGGCAAACTTCGCGTTCTCCGACCCGGAAGGCCGCTGGTTCGCCGTGACGGCCGGATGAGCGCCGCCGCGCCGGCCGGCGGGCACCGCGTCTTCCGCATGCCCTTCGGCAAGGTCTACCCGTTGTACCTGGCGAAGGTCGAGAAGAAGGGCCGGTCGCGCGCCGAGCTGGACGCGGTGATCGCGTGGCTCACCGGCTACGACGCGGCGGCCGTCGCGGCCCATTGCGCCGCGGGCACGGACATCGAAGCGTTTTTTGCGGGGGCCACCTTGCCGGCGGGGTTTTCGGCCGTCACGGGGGTGGTCTGCGGGGTGCGCGTCGAGGCGGTCGAGGACCCGCTGATGCGGCAGGTGCGCGTGCTGGACAAGCTCGTGGATGAGCTGGCCAAGGGCCGGCCCTTGGCGCGGGTGCTGCGCGCCTGACGCGGGAGCGGGATCTTGAAGCCGTTCGTCTTCTGGGGAAGCGCGTGCGCACCGCTCAGCTCGAGGTGCGATACCTTGCTTCCCCTCTTGCACATGCGCGAATCGGCATCATCGTGCCGCGCTACGGACACACGGCGGTCGAGCGCAATGTG
>JBEIVK010000073.1:0-11091 GCA_040373935.1 Alphaproteobacteria bacterium | reverse complement strand
GGATCCGGGCGTGCGCCGTCCCGCACCCGCCCGGCCGCCGCGACCAGCTCATCGGCGTCGAGGTGGCCCCGCGAGAACAGCCACGCGACCGGCCGCTCGTCCCCCGTGGGCACGAAGCCGCAGGCCTTGCACGGCACGAAGGGGCCGGACTTGGCCGCGCCGCAGCGGTGGCAGGCGGCCGTCACGGACGCGGCCCCCCGGACGAGCGCCGCCGGTCGAAGGACAGCGCGCCGGCGCCGCCGCCCAGGGCGTCCGATCCGGCCCCTGCGCCCAAGGGGGTGCCGCCGTCCACCACACGGAAGACCTGCTCCAACGCAGACGCTTCACCCTCGCACAGCCCGTCCACCCAGGCCCGATCCGTCTCCGCCCAGAGCAGCTCGGCCCCCGACAGGTGCACGGCCGCGGCGAGGCGGGCGTCCTCGTCCACCACCCGCGCGCAACGCGCCAGAGGCCGCTCCCCGGCGAGCACCAGCGGCGCGCCGCGGGCATCCGTCGCCGCGCGGAGGGCGGGCCCCGCCGGCCCGAGGGCCGCGGCGAAGCGTTGGTAGGCGCCATGCCCCTCCCGCGCGAGCAGCGCCGCGAGGGCGCCCGGCGCCGGGTCGGCGTGTGGGTCGAACCGGTGGAAGCGCGGGCCCAGACCCGCCAGCAGGGACTCGGCCCAGCGCGCGCGCTCCCCGGCGCGCAACGAGAACGACTCGCCGCCCACGGACACCGCGCCCCAGGACACCGCCACCCCGCGCAAGTCCCGCGTGAAGAGCGCCGACAGCGTCAGCCCGAGGGCTCCCCCCGCGGCGAGGCCGGCGGCCAGGCGCGGCTCCCGGCCCACCTCCGCGCGCAGGCGCGCGAACAGCGGCGGATCGGGCGCGATCTCCACCGCGAGGGACCAGGTGCGGTCCCCCGAAGGGTCCACGAAGGACACGGCGGCGTCGTCCCAGAGGAGCTCGTCGCCCAACGGACCCGCGGGCGGCGGCTCGCCGGACGGGCCGAGGCCCCACGACGACGCGAGCGCGTGCAGCCGCGCCCCCGAGGTGGCGGCGAAGAAAAAGGCAAGGCCGTCGCCGAGCGCCGTCGTCGCCGGGCCGGGCGGCCCCACCTGGACCGCCCGCCCATCGCCCGCCCACGCGACCCGCGGCGCGGCGCGGTGCCCGTTAAATGTGATGCTCCGCAGGATCATGCCCCGGGGCCTAACGGCCCCCGCGCTTTCCGGTCAGGTTCCGGGCCTGCCATCCGATACAGCGACAACCCCGCGGAGGCTGCGTGAACGTCTCTCTTCTCTCCACACCCGATGGGCCCGGCGCCGCCTTCTTGTGCCGCGGCGACGAGGTGTACGCCCATCTGCTCTTCGCCGCCGCCGAGATCGGCGAAGTCACGCTGCACGTCCAGGGCCGGGACATCCCCGCCGTCCTGGGCTTCCCCCACGACTTCCTCCCCACCGTGCCCGTTCACGTCGCGCCCGAGTCGGCCGATGCCGCTCCCCCCGCCGGCGCCGTGATCAAGGTCACCTACGCCCGCGGCCCCGCCCGCTACGCCTTCCTCACCGAGCTCTCCGGGCCGCCCAAGGGCCGCCGCTGGACGCTCGCGCTCCCGGCCACGGTCGAGCGCACCGAGCGCCGCCTCGTCGAACGCAAGTCCGTCCTCGGCATCCCCGGCTTCGCCCTGCGGGTGGACCCGGGCGACGGCACGCCCCGCCCGCTTCCCCTGCTCGACCTGGCCACCGCCGGCCTCGCCTGGGTCCAACGCCGCGGCGCTCCCCCGGACGTCTCCCTCGGCGCCGCGTTCAGCGCCCAGCTGTTCCTCCCGGATGGCAGCGTCCATCCCCTCCACCTCACCATCATGAACCTCCGCCCCACCGGCACCGGAGACGACCTCGTGGTCGGCGCGCACTTCGCCTCCCCCAGCCGCGACGCCACCGGCGCCATCGCCCGCGCCCTCTCCAACCTGCCGCGCCCCACCGGCTGATCCCCCGGCCGCCGCGCCCGCTCCTCGCGATTTTCATCATGGGGCAGGGGAAACCAATGGTTTCCCCCGCAACGCCCCCTTCCTTGCCCGCGCCCCGGGGCACCGCGCCGCGCCCCCGGGCTGGCCCCGTCGCCCGCGCTGCTTTACGCACCGGGGATGATCGCGCTCGTCTGCGTCTCGGCCGCCCTCGCCGGCCCGGCTCTCGCCGGGGTCGAGTGGTCCCCCCTCACCCGGGCAGACCTCGCCGCCGGCGCCGGCGTCGGCCTGAGCGGCACCGGCGTCGCCGAGCCGGACGGCACCGTCCTGCCGCCGCTGCGGGCCTTCGCGGGCGGGGCGGTCTCGCCCGGCGTCCTGCTCCTGGGCAGCTTCGGCCTCGCCGTGGACCGCCGGGTCACCTGGTCGGGCGAGGACGCCCAGGGCCGCCCGATGGGCACGGTCTGGTCCCGCGCCGGCATCCGGCCCGGGTTCGACGCCCGGTTCTATCCGGCCGGGCCCCGGCGCGAACGGCCGGTGAGCCCCTACCTGCAGGTCGGCACCGCTCTCACGATCCCCGTCGCCCGCGCCCGCTCCGACGCCTGGACCACCGCCGAGCAAGCGGACGCCACCGAATATGCCCGCGAAGACCTCGCGCGGATCGGCGCGCTCACGGTGCGCGGCGGCGTGGGCGTCGAGCACCGCTGGTCCTCGGGGATCTCGCTCGGCGCCCAATCCCTGCTCACCCTCACCACCCGCTCCGATGGCGACGAAGACGCCTGGACGACACGCCTCCTGCTCGCAGCAGACACGGCGCTCGTCCTTGCTTTTGACTGGCCATCGCCCCCTTAGTCACGCAGCGCCCCCTTGCCGCCCGGCCGGCGCATGGATAGCCGGGGCGCCCTTCCCGGCCGCTCCCGGGCGCCATGTCGCCCAGCGTCCCACGGGTGGGCGCTCGGGCGCTGCACCCGGTCACCGGAGGCCCCGTGGAGATCATCATCATCCCCAACCCCACGATGACGGCGCTGTCCGCGGCGCCATTCCTCGTGACGGTCGTGGCGCTCTACTTCATCCTGTTCAAGCCGTTGCTGGCGTACATCGACGCCCGCGCCGAGGCCGTGGAGTCCGGCAAGCGCGAGGCCGCCGGCCTCGACGCCGAGGTCTCTTCGCGCACGGCCGAGCTGGAGGCCCGCCTCGCCACGGTGCGCGCCGAGGTCACCGAGCTGCGGGCGTCCCGCCGCGCGGCGGCCATTCACGCCGCCCAGGCGCAGGTCGCGGCCGCCCGCCAGGCCGCCGACGCCCGCGTCAAGGATGCCGTGGCCCAGCTCGAGGCCGAGCGGGTCACCGCCCGCGACGCGCTGGCCGGCCAGGCCCGCTCCCTCGCCACCCAGGTCGCCGGGCAAGTGCTCGGTCGGCCGGTCGCCGCCGGCTGAGGCCCGCCATGCCCACGCTTCTTCGCATCGCCGTCCTGGCCGCGCTCGTCGGCGCCTCGCCCGCCTTCGCCGCAGGGGATTTCCCCGGCACGAAGATCGGCATCCACGCCGTCAACCTGCTCATCATTCTGGGCGTTCTCGGCTACTTCGTGCGCCGCCCGGTGGCCGACGCGCTGGCCAATCGCCGCGCCGAGATTCGCCGGGGCATCGAGGCGGCCGAGCAGGCGCGCGCCGACGCCCGCGCCCGGGCGGCGGCCATCGAAGCCCGCCTCGGCGCCATCGAATCCGAGGTCGGCCAGCTCCGCGCCGAGGCCGAGGTCGAGGCCACCCGCGAGGCCGAGGTCATCGCGCGGCGCGCCGCCGTCGATGTCGCCGCGGTCGACGCCGCGGCCACGCGCGCCATCCAGGACGAGCTGGCCCGGGCCCGCGCGGCGCTGCGCGCCGAGGCGGCCACCCTCGCCGTCGGGCTCGCCGGGGAGTTGGCCTCCCGCAACATCGCCGAGGGCGATCACGCGCGCCTCACGCAGAGCTTCGTCACCACCGTGACCGAGGGCCGCACCCATGGCTGAGTCCACCCTCGCGCGGCGCTACGCCCGCGCGCTCGTCGAGATCGGCCGGGAGCACGGCGCCGTGGACGCCATCGCCGCCCAGCTTGGCGACTTCGAGGCCAGCCTCACCGCCGGCGACGGCCTGCTGCGCACGGTCCTCGAAAACCCCGGCATCGCGCCCTCCGAGCGCCGCGGGGTGCTGGACGCCGTGCTGGCCAAGGCCGGCTATCACCCCATGGTCGAGCGCTTCTTGCGCCTGCTGCTCGTCAAGGGCCGCATGGCCGCGCTCCCCGCCATCCGGGCGGCCTACCTCACCCTCTCCGACGACCTCGCCGGCCGCGTGCGGGCGCAGGTCACCACCGCCCGCGCGCTGCCGCCCGCCGAGGCCCAGCAGGTGGTCGACTCCCTGTCCGCCACCCTCGGCAAGCCGGTCGTGGTGCGCTGGGCGGTGGACGCCTCTCTCATCGGCGGCCTGCGCGCCCAAGTGGGAGACACCGTCTACGACGCCACCGTGCGCGCCCGTCTCGATACCCTGCTGGGCACGCTGCTGCGTGCGCCGGCGGTGGCCCAGGCCTGAGCTTTCCCCTTCCGTTTCGACGGGCCCCCCGCGGCCCGGGAGTACCATCCCATGTCGATTTCCGCCGCCGAGATCAGCGAAATCCTCAAGAAGCAGATCGAAAACTTCGAGGCCAAGGTCCAGGTCTCCGAGACGGGCAGCGTGCTGTCCGTGGGCGACGGCATCGCCCGCCTCTACGGTCTGCAAAACGCCATGGCCGGCGAGCTCCTCGAGTTCCCGGGCGGGCTGATGGGCATGGTGCTCAACCTCGAAGAGGACAACGTCGGCGCCGCCATCTTCGGCGACGACAAGACCATCAAGGAGGGCGACACCGTCACCCGCACGGGCAAGATCGTGCAGGTCCCGGTGGGCCCCGGCCTGATGGGCCGCGTGGTCGACGCCCTCGGCAATCCGGTGGACGGCAAGGGCCCCATCGAGGCCGTCGAGTGGCGCCCGATCGAGATCAAGGCGCCCGGCATCGTGAAGCGCAAGTCGGTGCACGAGCCCATGCAGACCGGCATCAAGGCCATCGACGCCATGACGCCCGTCGGCCGCGGCCAGCGCGAGCTGATCATCGGCGACCGCCAGACCGGCAAGACCGCCGTCGCGGTGGACGCCATCATCAACCAGCGCGTCTTCAAGGACGACCCCTCCAAGAAGATGCACTGCATCTACGTGGCCATCGGGCAGAAGCAGTCCACGGTCGCGCAGGTCGTGCGCAAGCTCGAAGAGTCGGGCGCCATGGAGTACACCTGCGTCGTCGTGGCCGGCGCCGCCGCCCCCGCGCCGATGCAGTTCCTGTCCTGCTACACGGGCTGCACCATCGGCGAGTACTTCCGCGACAACGCGATGCACGCCCTCTGCGTCTACGACGACCTCTCGAAGCAGGCGCAGGCCTACCGCCAGCTCTCCCTGCTGCTGCGCCGCCCGCCGGGCCGCGAGGCGTACCCGGGCGACGTCTTCTACGTTCACAGCCGGCTCCTCGAGCGCGCCGCCAAGATGTCCGACAAGGAGGGCGCGGGCTCGCTCACGGCCCTCCCCATCATCGAGACCCAGGCCGGCGACGTGTCGGCCTACATCCCGACGAACGTCATCTCCATCACAGACGGCCAGATCTTCCTCGAAGCCGGCCTGTTCTTCCAGGGCGTGCGCCCGGCCGTCAACGTCGGCATCTCGGTGTCCCGCGTCGGCGGCAACGCCCAGATCGGCGCCATGAAGGAGATCGCCGGTACGCTGCGGCTCGCGCTCGCCCAGTACCGCGAGCTCCAGGCCTTCGCGCAGTTCGGCTCGGACCTCGACGCCGCCACCCAGCAGCAGCTCACCCGCGGCGCGCGCTTCGTGGAGATCCTCAAGCAGCCGCAGTACCAGCCGCTGCCCGTCGAGATGCAGATCGTCCACATCCTCGCGGCCGACTGCGGCTCCGCCGACAACATCGCCGTTCCCCAGGTGGTCGGCTACATCGGCGACCTCACCCGGCACTTCGAGGCCAGCCACAAGGCGCTGCTCCAGGAGATCGTCTCCCGCGGCACCTTCAAGAAGTCGGACCTCAAGGATCGCGTCGTGAAGGCCATCAAGGACTTCCGCGCCACCTGGAAGTTCGCGGCCTGAGACTCCCCCTTACCTGAGGAGCCCCGGCCATGGCCTCTCTCCGCGACATCCGCAACCGCATCGGGTCGGTCAAGAACACCCGGCAGATCACCCGCGCCATGAAGCTCGTGGCGGGCGCCAAGCTCGCCCGGGCCACCGGCGCGGCCACGGCGGCGCGCCCCTACGCCGACACGCTCTCCCGCGTGTTGCAGTCGGTGGTGCGCGCGGCAGGCGGGGAGATCTCGCACCCCCTGCTCACGACCCCCGAAAACGAAAACGACGTTCTCGTCGTTCTTCTCACCTCGGATCGCGGGCTGTGCGGCAACTTCAACTCGATGATCAACCGCGCCACCCAAGAGCGTGTGGACGCGCTGGTCGCCCAGGGGAAGACGGTCCGCATCCTGTGCTACGGCAAGAAGGGCAAGCAGTACTTCGGCAGCCGCAAGTACGAGGTGCTGGAGGGCGCGATCGACATCGATCCCCGGCAGTACCAGGCCCTGGCCGACGCGATGGCCCTGCGCCTCGTGGCCGAGCTGGCCGACAACCGCTTCTCCGCCTGCTACCTCGCCTGGAACGAGTACAAGTCGGTGATGACGCAGGAGCCGCGCTTCGCGCAGATCCTGCCGATGCAGCTCGACGCCGGCGCCGCGGAGGCCGAGCCCTCCGCCCCGGTGCTCTACGAGCCGTCCGGCCCCGTGCTGCTGGGTCAGCTGCTGCCCCTGTCGCTGCGCACGCGCATTTTCCAGTCCTTCCTGGAGACGCAGGCCGGCGAGCAGGCGAAGCGCATGACCGCCATGGACGCCGCCACCCGCAACGCGAGCGACCTCATCGGCCGCCTCACGCTCGAGTACAACCGCGCCCGCCAGGCCGCGATCACCAAGGAGCTCATCGAGATCATCAGCGGCGCCGAGGCGCTCTGAGGTCCGCTGGGCCCCGTCCCCTTTCAGTCTCCCCTCTCGAATGCCCGCATGAAGGAGTCCACCATGGACGCCCGTTTCGGCAAGATCATCCAGGTCATGGGTCCGGTGGTGGACGTCGAGTTCCCGCCCGGCAACCTGCCGCAGATCCTCTCGGCGCTCAAGGTGTCCAACACCTTCATCTCCGACGAGGCGGACAACCTCACCCTCGAGGTCGCGCAGCACCTCGGTGAAAACACCATCCGCGCCATCTCGATGGACTCGACGGACGGCCTGAAGCGCGGCATCGCGGTGCGCGACACCGGCGCGCCCATCGCCATGCCCGTGGGCCCCAAGGTCCTCGGCCGCATCCTCAACGTCACCGGCGACCCGGTGGACGAGATGGGCCCCATCGGCGCAGACGACACCCGCCCGATCCACCGCGCCCCGCCCGCCTTCGTCGAGCAGTCGACGCAGGTGGAGATGTTCGAGACGGGCATCAAGGTCATCGACCTGCTGGCGCCCTACGCCCGCGGCGGCAAGATCGGCCTGTTCGGCGGCGCCGGCGTCGGCAAGACCGTCCTCATCATGGAGCTCATCAACAACGTCGGTCTGAAGCACGGCGGCTACTCCGTGCTCTGCGGCGTGGGCGAGCGCACCCGCGAGGGCAACGACCTCTGGTTCGAGATGATGGAGGCGGGCGTCATCAAGACCGAGAAGGACAGCCACGGCCACATCGCCCTCGACGACCGCGGCCTGCCCAAGATCGTGGTCGAAGGCTCCAAGGTCGCGCTGGTGTACGGCCAGATGAACGAGCCGCCCGGCGCCCGCGCCCGCGTGGCCCTCTCCGGCCTCACCATCGCCGAGTACTTCCGCGATGAGTCCGGTCAGGACGTCATGCTGTTCGTCGACAACATCTTCCGCTTCACGCAGGCGGGCTCCGAGGTGTCGGCGTTGCTCGGCCGCATCCCGTCCGCCGTGGGCTACCAGCCCACCCTCGGCACGGAGATGGGCGCGCTCCAGGAGCGCATCACCACCACCAACAAGGGCTCGATCACCTCGGTGCAGGCCGTGTACGTGCCCGCCGACGACTTGACCGACCCGGCGCCGGCCACCACCTTCGCCCACCTCGACGCCACGACGGTGCTCTCCCGCGCCATCGCGGCCAAGGGCATCTACCCGGCCGTGGACCCGCTGGACTCCAGCTCCCGCATCCTCGAGCCGCTGGTCGTCGGCGACGAGCACTACAAGGTGGCCCGCGAGGTCCAGCGCGTGCTCCAGAAGTACAAGGACCTCCAGGACATCATCGCCATCCTCGGCATGGACGAGCTCTCCGACGAAGACAAGACGGTCGTCGCCCGCGCGCGGCGCATGGAGAAGTTCCTCTCCCAGCCCTTCTTCGTCGCCGAGCAGTTCACGGGCAACCCGGGCAAGTACGTCGCCAAGGAGGACACCGTGCGGGCCTTCAAGGAGATCCTCCAGGGCAAGTACGACCACCTCCCCGAGCAGGCCTTCTACATGGTCGGCACCATCGAAGAGGCCCTCGAGCAGGCCCGCAAGCTCGCCGCGGGGGTCTGAGCCATGGCCGGCAGCCTCCAAGTCGAGATCGTCACGCCCACCCGCCTCGTCTGGAAGGGCGCCGCCGAGCACGTCCAGGCCCCCGGGCTGGACGGCGAGTTCGGCGTGCTGCCGGACCACGCGGCTCTCCTCGCCGCCTTGCGCCCGGGCATCGTGACGGTCCACACGGGCGGGGCCAGCCCCCGCTACGTCGTGGGCGCAGGCTTCGCGGAGGCCGGGCCGGACCGCGTCACCCTCCTCGTCGACGCCGCCGAGGACGCCAGCACCGTCAACAAGGACGCCGCCCAGAAGGCCCTGGACGCCGCGGAGGCCGCGCTCGCGGCCGCCGAGCCCGGCTCCCTCGCCGCCGAAGCGGCCTCCACCGCGCGAGACCTCGCGCTCGTGCGCCTGGGGGCGTGAGCCCGCAGCTGCACCGCTTCGGGCGCTGGGCGGCCGCCGGGACGGATCCCGCCGGCCGCTTTGCTGCGTGGGTGGAGGGGCATGCCCCCGCGCTGCGCCCGCGGGTCGTGCGGGTGGCCGGCCCCTGGGGCGACGGCCTGCGCCTCGGGCTGCACCCGCTCTGCCCTGGCGTGTCGATCGGCTTCGGCCCGGCCGAGCTGGTCGAGGCGCAGGCGCGCGTCCTGCCCGTCGGCCCCGGCTATCTCGTCGCGGTCGGCCGCCTGCTCCGCGCGGCGGGCGAGGCCCTGGGCATCGAATGGGACGAAGACCCCCGCGTCGCGCCCGACGCCGCCACGGAGGCCGCCGCCGCCGGGCTGCAGTCGCAGGCCCGCGCCGCCCTGGACCACCTCGTCGCCGGCGCGCCGGCCGCGGTCCTCCTGCCCCCGCACGAGCGCTTCCGGGCCGACGGCCTCGTCGCCACCCCGCTCGGCCCGCGCGACATGGGCTGGCTCGCCGCCGCCGCCACCGGCGCCCTCCCGCTGCACGAGGCCTTCCCCTGGCCAGAGCTGGGCATCACCGCGCGCGGCCAGCGCGGACGCGCCCTCGCCCTGCTCTGGACGGCCGTCCGCTGGCGCCCTCCCATCGACGACGCCGAGCGCGCCGTGCTCCAAGAGGCCGACGCCCTCCTGCACGCCGCGTGGTCGGCCGAGCCGAACCTCGCGCTGCCCTGGTCCGAGTGGTCCGAGCTGCGCGGGCTGCTCGGCCAAGACGACGAGATCAGCGCAGAGGTGCAGCGCCGCGGCGACGCGATGGTCTCGTGGCCGCCTGTCGGCTACCGGCGCCACCCCGTCGAAGTGCACGTCGGCGACGGCTTCTGGGTCGATCTCCCCGGCTCGATCGGCGCGCCCGAGCGCAGCGCGCGCTCCTGGGCCGCCGCCGACCAGGGTCGGCGGGTCGAGATCACCCTCCGCGGCCTCGGCGACTCCCTCCACCCGTCGCCCTCCCTTCACCCCGCCGGCGCGGCCGAGCCCCTCGCGCAAGAGGCGGGGCCCCGCCGCGGCACGGCCACCCGGATCGCGCTCCCCGGCGGCGGCGGCGTCCTCCGCGGGCGCGTCGAAGGCACGGACTCGGCGCTCTCGTTTACCGCCCGGTGGGACTCCTCCCCGGACCGCGCCTGGGCCGAACACGCGTGGCGCTCCATTCGACAAGATGCCGCCCGCCCGGCGCCGGAATAGCCCCGCCCTCTCCGCGAGCCCCCGATGACCACCCTCTTCCAGTCCATCGCCAAGGCACCTTGGTTCGCCAACCTCGTCACCGCGATGATCCTCATCGCCGGCGTGTTGGTCGGCCTCGAGACGAGCCACTCCCTCGTCGCCCAGTTTGGCACCATCCTCCACACGCTCGACAAGATCATCCTCTGGATCTTCGTCGCCGAGGCCGTCGTCAAGATCGGCGCCGAGGGCAGCCGCCCCTGGCGCTACTTCCTCGACCCGTGGAACCTCTTCGACTTCGCCATCGTCGCCGTCTGCTTCATGCCCATCGACGGCCAGTACGTCGCCGTGCTGCGGCTCGCCCGGCTCCTGCGCGTGCTCAAGCTCGTCCGCGCCCTGCCGCAGCTCCAGGTGCTGGTCGGCGCGCTGCTGCGGTCCATCCCCAGCATGGGCTACATCGGCCTGCTGCTGTTCATGCTGTTCTACGTGTACTCGGTGGCCGGCGTCTTCCTCTTTGGCGCCAACGACCCGATCCACTTCGGCAGCCTGCCGATGGCCCTGGTCAACCTCTTCCGCGTCGTCACCTTCGACGACTGGGCCAACCTCCTCTACGTCGAGATGTTCGGCTGCGACAAGGCCGTGCTCTACGAGGGCCGCGAGCACCTCTGCACCGCCCCCAACGGCATGCCGGTGTTCAGCGTCTTCTACTTCGTCAGCTTCATCCTGCTCGGCGCGATGGTCATCCTCAACCTGTTCATCGGCGTCATCACCAACGGCATGGAAGACGCCAAGCGCGAAAACGAGTACGAAGAGCGCCAGTCCCGCCGCGAGGCCGGCGTCATGCCCTCCCTCGTCGACGACGTGGACACCGTCCTCTCGCGCATGTCCGAGCTCCAAGACGAGCTGGAGACCCTCAAGCTGCGCATCTCCCGCGACGAGGCCGACGCCCTCGCCATCGTCAAGGCCGCCAAG
>JBEIVK010000545.1:0-3261 GCA_040373935.1 Alphaproteobacteria bacterium | reverse complement strand
GAGGTCGGCGGCGCCCCAGCCGACGGCCAGCTCCACCGCGAGGAACGGCGAGCCGGCGGCGGCCTCGACCACGGTCGCGGACCCCTCGGGCGGCAGGCCGAGCGCCTCGCCCAGCACCGCGGCCAGGGCGGCCATGTCCTCGGCGGGGAGAGGCCCCAGGGCGAGCCCAGGCCCGCTGGGCGCGACCGCCGCCAGCGCATCTCCGAGGGGGTCCGGGCCCCCCGCCGGCCGCACGCTCAGCACCCACAGGATGCCCGGCGCGCCGGGGCCATCGAGCAGTCCCTCCAGCACGCCGATGGAGTCGAGGTCGCCCCACTGGGCGTCGTCCACCCACACGACGAGCGGCCCCGCTTGGGCCAGCTCGGCCAGCCACGTGCGCAGCGCCCGCACGCCCGCCGCCCGCTGGGCCCGTGGATCGCCGGTGTCGTCGGCCGCTGGAGCCACCCCCAGGCGCCCCTGCAAAGCCGGGAAGAGCCGCGCCAACGCCGCCGCCCCCGGGAGCCCGGCCGGCGGCGCGCCCCACAGGGCGCGGGCCAGGGCGTCCACCACGCCGTCGAGCATCTTGAAGGGCACGGACTCTTGGGGGTGGCAGCGCCCCGCCAGCACCCGCGCACCTGCCCGCGCGACCGCCCGGCTCAAAAATCTGCGGATCAGCTCGGATTTCCCGATGCCCGACGGCCCCTCGACCCGCGCCACGACCGGGTGCCCGGGCTGCGCCGCGGCGAGCTGGGCCTCCAGCCAACGCAGCTCGGCCGCCCGGCCGACGAAGGGCAGCACCGGGGCTGGGGCCGGCCCGCTCTCCGGCGGCGTGTCGCCTCCCAAGCCCCGGGCGACCGCCCCGAGATCGGGCCGGGCCTCTGGGCGCGGTTGGAGCAGGGCGCCGACCAGCGCATCGAGGGCCGGCGGCACCCCGGCCACCCGGGCGCCAGGGTGCGGCGGTCGCTGCGTGCGCTTGGCGTACAGCACCTCGGCCGCCGTGCCGCGGAAGGGCAGGACGCCCGTCAACACTTGGTACAGCATGACGCCCACGGCGTACAGGTCTGCTGCCGGGCCGATGTCCAGGCCGGAGGCCTGCTCGGGCGCCATCCAGTGGGGCGTGCCCTGGCCTTTGCCGTCGAGCGGGGCCCAGGGGTCTGCCCCGCCCGACACGAGGCCGAAGTCGAGCACCACGACCCGGCCGTCCGGGCGCACGCGCACGTTTTGCGGCTTCACGTCCAGGTGCACGAGCCCGCGCGCGTGCAGCGCGCCCAGCCCCGCCAGCACCTGCGGGAAGGCCGTCGCCACCCGCGCCAGGACATCCGGGTGCGGCCCGGCATCGGCCGTGCCGTGGGGCAGCACCCAGCGGAGGAGGTCGACCCCGTCCACCCGCTCCATCGAGAAGAAGACCTCGCCATCTGCCACGTGCAGCTCGTAGAGGCGCACGAGGTTCGGGTGGAGCACCTCGGCCACTCGGCGGAACTCTTCCTTGAGCCGAAGCACGGCCTCCGGGCCCCAGGCCCGCCCGCCGCCGCGCAGCAGCGTCTTCAGGGCGACGGCCGCGCCGGTCTCGGTGTCACGCGCGGCCCAGACGGCGCCCATGCCGCCGCGGCCCAGCTCGGCCTCCACGGTGTAGCGGCCGGCCACCACGGCGCCCACGGCCCAGGCCCCGCGCGCCGCCCCCGCGCTGGCCGCCGGCAGCCCCGTGTGCTCGAAGAGGGTGTCGTCTGCGGCGGGAGCCGCGCGCGACGGCGCCTCCGGCGGGGTCTCCCCCAGGGTGTCGTTGCCCGCCTCGCGCCCGCCGCGGGAGAAGTCGGTGGTGGGTTCGGCGTCGGGCGGAGGGCGGGTCATCGAGCGGCCTCTAACGTCATCCGCATTCTACGGACTGCCCCAGGCGTTCTCGCCGCGCCTTTCACCGGCCCCCGATCATTTGCAATCCGATCGCAAAATGCTAAAGCGTCGGCAGCGCCCGCCGGGGGCGCGGCGACACCGGGTGGGTGGGCCGCGTCTCCGCGCGGGGCGCTCGCCCGCCGGCCCGCCGCCGGCTACCGGGGCGCATGCTGCCGCCCACCGTCCACCTTCGCCCCGGCGCCGACCGCCGCGCCCGCGCCGGCCACCCCTGGCTCTACTCCAACGAGCTGGCGCCCACCCCCGCCTGGCGGGACCACCCGCCCGGCGCCCCCGCCCTCGTCTGTGACGCCCGCGGCCGCCCCCTCGGCGTCTACGCCCTCCACCCCCACACCCTGCTCGCCGGGCGCCTCCTCGCGGCCGATCCTTCGACCCCCATCGACGCCGCCTTTTTTGCCGCCCGCCTCCGCGCCGCCGCCGCCCTGCGCGCCCGCCTCTACCCCGGCGGCCACCACCGCCTCGTCCACGCCGAGGCCGACGGCCTGCCCGGCCTCGTCATCGACCGCTACGGCAGCACCTTCGCCGTCCAGCCCAACTCCGCCTTCGCAGACCGGCACCTCCCCGCCCTGCTCGACGCCCTCGACGCCGTCTGTGCGCCGGCCCGCATCCTCCTGCGCGCCGACTCCGGCGCCCGCGCCGCCGAGGGCCTACCTCTCCACACCGACGTCCTCCGCGGCTCTCCCACCGATCCCATCGAGATCCAGGAAAACGGCGCCACCTTCGTCGCCCACCCCACCGAGTCCCAAAAGACCGGCTGGTTCTTCGACCAGCGCGAAAACCGCGCCTTCATCGCCGGCCTCGCCGCCGGCGCCCGCGCCCTCGACGTCTACTCCTACGCCGGCGGCTTCGGCGTCCTCTGCGCCGTCCGCGGCGCCGCGCACGTCACCTGCGTCGACCGCAGCGCCGAAGCCGTCGAGCGCATCGCCCAGGCCGCCGCCGCCAACGCCGTCGCCCCCCGCGTCCTGCCCGTGCGCGCCGAGGCCTTCACCTTCCTCGCCGCCGACGACGCCCCGCCCTACGACGTCGTCATCGCCGACCCGCCCGCCTTCGCCAAGGCCCGCAAAGACGTCGACCCGGCCCTGCGCGGCTACCGCAAGCTCGCCCGCCTCGCCGCCGCCCGCGTCGCCCCCGGCGGCCTCCTCCTCCTCGGCTCCTGCTCCCACCACGTCGATCCCCCGGCCTTCTTCGACACCTGCGCCGCCGGCCTCCACGACGCCGGCCGCACCGCCCGCCTCCTCCGCAGCGCCGGCGCCGGCCCCGACCACCCCATCCACCCCGCCCTCCCCGAGTCCGCCTACCTCAAGGCCCTCGTCTTCCAGCTCGACTGAGCGGCCGCCCCCCTCGCTGCAGGCGGCGGGGGCGCCGGCGGCGTCGCCG
>JBEIVK010000553.1:0-3233 GCA_040373935.1 Alphaproteobacteria bacterium | reverse complement strand
GCCGCGCGCGCCCTGGTGCACCACCCGGTCGGCTCCGCCACGGTCGCCGCCGGGCCGCGGTCCTGGGTCCGCGCCGCCGCCGCCGCCAACCCCACGCTCGCCGCGGTGTGGCTGTCGCCGCGCCTGCGCCTCGTGGACGACGCGGGCGGCCCCGCCCGCTTTCGCCGCGGGGGCCTGGACCTCCTCCTCGAAGTGTCCCGCGGGCCCGAGGGCGATGCCTGGTCTCCTGCCCCGCGCGCGGCGGCGCTCGCGGCGGCGGCGCGCCGCCTCGCACCCGGCGGGGTCTACGTCTACGTGACCCCCCTCGATGGCTGGTCCACCGAGGCCCTCGCCACCTTCGCGGCCGACTTCGCCGCCGCGCTGCCGGCCGCGCAGCTGTGGCTCCCCCCGGCCGGGGTCGAGTCGGCCATCTTCGTCGGCTCCGCCATCCCCCTCCCGCTGGCCCGCTTGGAGGCCCGCTTCGACGAGGCGGCCGGGCCGCTCCGCACCCTCGGGTTCCCCGAAGCCGCGGCCCTCGCCAGCCACGCTGTCGTCGGCGGCGCCACCCTCGCCGCGTCCCCGCGCAGCCTCACGCCGCCGGGCTGGGGCCGCGCGCGCATCCTGCCGCCCGCCTTGCCGCTGCGGCAGTGGGCCAGCGCCGTGGGTCCGGCCGCCGCCCTCTGGGACCTGCGTGGCGCCGCCACGGAGGCGGTCGCCCTGGACGCAGCCTTGGAGCGCCGCGCCACATTCCTGCGCATCCTCGACGACGCCTCCACCGGCCAGCTCGATGCCGTCTTCGCCGCCTCCCGCGCCCTCACGGATGGGGACCGCCAGGACGCCGTGCGCGCGCTGGACCCGCTGATCGCCCCGCACCTCGAGCAGGCCACCGCGGCGCTGGCGCGGGCGAAGGCCGAGGGCCCGTCTTCCGCTGCCTGGGGCGACGCCCAGCGCTTCGCGGGCACGGCGCGCATGCTGAGCCCGGCCTCTCCCGAGCCGCTGATCCTGCAAGGCGAGATCGCCCTCGCACAGGGCAACCCCACCGCCGCCAGCACCCAGTTCTCCTCCGCCGTGGACCTGGACCCGACGCACGAGGCCGCGTTGCTGGGGCTCGCCCGCGCGGCCCGGGCCCGCGGCGACACCGCCGATGCCGAGCGGTGGTTCCGCCTCGCCACCGAGCGCCATCCGCGTCGCTGGGCCCCGTGGGCCAACCTCGGGCGGCACCTGATGGACACGGGGCAGCTCGGGCCAGCCGATGAGGCGCTCCAGCGGGCCGCCGCGCTCTCGGACGGCCAGGTCGCCGCGCCGCAACTTGCGCTGGCCGAGCTCTACCTGCAGGCCCAGCGCCCCGCCGCCGCCCTCGTGCACGCCGAGCGCGCCGCCGCCCTCGGGGCCGGCGCCCCCGCGTCTTATCTGCGGGGCCGCGCCCACTTCGACCTCGGCGAGATCAGCCGTGCCGAGAGCGACTTCCGCCAGGCCGTGCTCGAAGACCCGTCCCTCATCGCCGCCCGGGGCGGCATCGGCCACTGCCGCGCGCTCGCCGGGGACCTGGATTCCGCCGTCGAGATTTTCCGGCAGGTGGCGACGATGGACCCGGCGAACGCCGCCGCCCGGGAGAACCTCCGCCGCGCCGAGCGCCTCCAGGCCGAACAAAACGCCGGGCGGGCGCCCCTCCCGGGGCTTTGACCATGGCTCGGCTCGGCCGCGGCACGCGCGCCCTGTATGCGGCCATGGTCAGCGGCGGCCTGCTGCTGGTGGCCGAGAGCGTGGTCACCGCCTTCTACGCCGACGAGCTACGGGCCTGGGCCTCGCCACCGCCCGCCCCCAACGACCGCGTCACCGTCATGCACGGCAGCCCCTACTTCCTCTGGGAGTACCCGCCGGGCGTGCACCAAGAGCGCGGGGTCACCGTCACCATCAACGCCCACGGCCTGCGCGGCCCCTCGCCTGCCCTCCCCAAACCACCGGGGCAGCGCCGCTTCCTCACGACGGGCGACAGCAGCGTCTTCGGCTTTGGCGTAGAAGACGACGAGGTCTTCTCCACGGTCGCCGCCGCCGCGCTCGGGCCCCGCGTCGAGGCCATCAACGGCGCCACCCCCGGCTATTCCACCCTTCAAACCCTCAATCGCCTGCACCTCGGCGCCCTCACGCTCGCGCCAGACCTCCTCGTCGTCTGCAACCTCTGGTCCGACAACAACTTCGACGCCTTCGTCGACAAAGAGCTCCTCGCGACCGTCGCCGCCGCCGAGTCCGGCCCCGTCGCCCGCCTGCGCCGCGCGCTCGAACGCAGCGCCCTCTTTCGCTTGGCCGACTGGCGTCTCCGCGTGCAGCCGCGCGGCGCCGCCGTGCGGCAGGTCGGCTGGCAGCGCAGCCTCGCGCCGCCGGGCAGCATCGGCCGCCGGCGCGTCGCCATCAACGACTACGCCGAGAACCTCGACCTCATCTCCGCCGCCGCGGCCAGCGTGGGCGCTGAGCTGCTGTTCGTCGTGCTGGCCAACGAGGAAGACCTCGGCCCCGCCGCCGCCGACGACCGCGACAAAGCCTGGGCGCCCTACCGCGCGGTCCTCCGCGACACCGCCGCCCGCCACGGCGCTCCCGTGCTCGAGGTCCCCGCGCTGTTTCGCGCCTCCGGTCACCCGCGCGAGGCGCTCTTCCTCGACGAGATGCATCCCACCGCACTCGGCCACCGCCTCATCGGCGAGGCATTGGCCCAGCGGCTCGCCGAGGCCGGCTGGCCCAGCGGCGGCCGCCTCGGCACCCCGGGCACCGGGGCGCCCCGCCCGCTCTACGCCGACCCGTTTGAGCAAGCCCACGCCGCCAACCCGCCCACCGACGCGGCGCCCGCGCCCTCGGGCAGCCCGGCTCCTCCGCCCGGCCCGCACCTCCGCGGCGCGCTTCGCTGCACCACCTGCGAGGGCCAAGGCCAGATCCTCCTCGAAGCGGTCGCCGCCGCTGCCACCCCGGGCGCCGCCGGCCCCACCGTCTACGCACAAGACCGCCTTCCCCCCGCCGGCGGCCCGTTCTTGCTCGCCCCGCTGGGCGCCGGCCCCGCGCGCCTCCGCGCCACCATCGACCCCGCCGGCGACGGGCCGAGCCCCGCAGACCCCACCGTCGACCTCGGCCCCATCGACATCCCGACCGCCGGCGCCGCCCTCACCATCGACCTCGACGCCAAGTCCGTCCGCCCGTCCGGCTGACCGCGGGCGGCCGCCGGCCTCCGGCCGTCGCCGGGCCCTTCCGCCGGGTCGCGGCGCGGC
>JBEIVK010000862.1:0-1864 GCA_040373935.1 Alphaproteobacteria bacterium | reverse complement strand
GCCGCCGCCGCGCCGGCCGAACCCGCGCCCGCCGCCGTCGACGCCGAGCCCGCCCGCCTCGGCCTCCAGTTTCGCCGCCTGCCCGAGGGCGTGCTCATCACCAAGGTCACCCCCGGGGCCGGCGCCAGTCGTGCCGGGCTCGGGCCCGGCGACCTCCTCCTCCGCGCCGACGGCGCGCCGCTGCCCGAGTCCAACGACGCCGTGCGGGCCGCCCTCCTCGGCGCCGCCGGCTCCACCGTCACCCTCGAGGTCGCGGGCCCGCTCGGCGCCCCGCCCCGCACCGTGGTCGTCACCCGCGGGCTGCCGGCCAGCGCCGCTTCTGCCCGGCCCATCCCGGCCTCCGTCGCCGCCTTTCGCGCCGCCTGCCGCGACGGCAGCCCCAAGCAGATCGCCGCCGCCGCGGCCGCCTTGCAGCGCGAGGGCTTCGGCGCGCTCAGCCCCGAGGAGGCCCTCGGCCCCGCGCTGCGCACCGCCGCCAGCCGCGGCGCGCGGCACGCGCTGGCCGCCGCCAGCCCCTTCGCCGAGGCCTCCGACACCCCCGCCACCGCGCTGGCCCCCGTCGCCATCACCTTGCTGGACGCCGGCGCGGCCGAGCCGGGGCTGCGCGCCCTCGCCCGCGCCGTCGCCACCCGCCCGGCCGACTTCACCCTCCCCGACGGCCGCACGGCCGACCTGGGCGGCGCGCTCGGGCTGCGCCGGCGCCTCGCCACCGCCCAGTGGGAGTCCGGCGCGCGAGACGCCGCGATCGCCGCGGTTCGCGCCCTGCAGCCCACCCAGGACGTGGCGGACCTCGAGGCCCTCGTCGGGATGGCGGCGCCCGTGCGCCGCGGGGACGCCTGGCGGGCCAAGCTCCCGCCCATCACGCCCTTCGAAGCCCCCTTGCTCGATGGCGGCATCTTCCGCTTGGCGGACCACGCGGGGGAGGTCGTGCTGCTCAACTTCTGGGCGACGTGGTGCGGCCCGTGCAAGCAAGAGATGCCGGAGCTGCAGCGTGTCTTCGAGGCCCTCGGCCCGCAGGGCCTCCGGGTCGTCGGCGTGTCGGTGGACAGCGCCGGGGCCAGCAAGGAGGTCGCCCGGATGGCGGACTCCCTGGGCGTGCGGTTCCCGGTCGCCCACGCCCCGGCCCTCGGCCGCCTCTTCGACGTGAGCGCCATCCCCGCCATCCGCCTCATCGGCAAGGACGGGAGCGTGCACTACACCGCGCGCGGCTACAGCCCGCGGTCCTTCGCGCAGCTCGAGAAGGCCATCGCACGGGCCCTGGCAGACGACGGCACCGGGGGCGCCGAGATCGGCGTCGCCGAAGGCCCGGCCACCGTGCACGCCTTCGTGTCCCTGCCTGGCGCCGGCGCCCTCACCGTCGCGGGCGACACGCTCGTCGTCGCGGTGGACGGCGCGAGCCCGGCGACGATCGGCCCCGGGCCGGCCCTGCGCCTGGAGCCCGACACGGCCCTGGCGGACGGCGCGGCCACCGGCCGCGTGGCCGTGCTGGACGGGCCGGTGGTGGCCGACGTCGGCGCGCTCTGGCTGCGCGCCCTCGACGATCTGGGCGGCACCCGCTGGATGCACACCCTCCCCTCCCCGGTGGTGGACCTCGTCTCCGCCGACGGCGCGCTCTGGGTGGCCACCGAGGACGCGCTGCTCGTGCTGGGCGCGGCGGGCGAGCTGCTGCACCGCGCCCCGGTGCGCGTGGACGACCTCGCGCCCCACCCGGCGGGCGGCGTGTACGCCCTCACCAGCGGCCAGGTGCAGCGCTGGGCCCGCGCCGCGGGCGGCGCCGTCGGCCCCAGCGGCGCGCCAGCTTTCGCCGTTGACGAAGACATGCCGCTTGTCATAGAGCATGCGGGTGCGCGCGTCGAGCGCCACG
>JBEIVK010000878.1:0-1824 GCA_040373935.1 Alphaproteobacteria bacterium | reverse complement strand
GGCCCTCGCCTACGCCGCCGCCGAGGCGCTCGACGTGGAGCCCGCCCTGGCAGACCTGCGCGAAGCCCTGGCCGCCACGGCCGACCCGGCCCTCGCCAACGAGGCCCGCCTCCTCCGCGCCCGCCTCCTCCGCGCCTCCGACCCGGTGGTCGCCTGGAACGAGTGCCTCCGCACGATCGAGGTCGCGCGAGACCACGGCCTGCTCCGCCACGAGGTCCTGGCGTGGGGGCTCATCGGGGAAGAGCTGGTCGCCCTCGGCCACACCGAAGAGGCCCTCGAACGCCTGCGCTCCGGCATCGACCGCCTCCTCGCCCAAGGCGAGCGCCGCGCCGCCCAAGACGCCCGCCTCGCCCTCGTCCGCGTGCAGTGCGCCGCCGGCCGGATGGCCGACGCCCGGAAGACCGGCTTTGACGCCCTCACCGGAGGTCCGCCCAGCCTGGGCGGCCTCGACGCCCCCGCCCTGCTCGGCCTGCTCGGGGCCGTCGCCGCCGACGCCGAGGACATCCGCGCCCGCCGCCCCGCGTCCCCCGGCTCCCCGGCCACCGCCGTCGCGTGGCTCCTCCTCGACACCCTGGCCGCCCGCCTCGCCGGCGAGCGCGCACCCCTGCCCGCGGTCGCGCTGCAGGCCGCGCCCGCCCTCGGCCCCGAAGGGCTGTTCCTCGCCCGCGCCACCCTCGCGCTTCGCCCCGACGCCGTGGACGGTCGGGCCACCTTCATCGAGGCCGCCCGCCGCGCCGGCGTCGAGCCCTTCGGCCCGGATCCCTGGCTGGATCGCTTCGACCGCGCCCGCCGCTGAGCCGCCCCACCGCCGCGACGCCGCCCATGTCCGCCGCCCCGCGCGCCCTCCGCCTCCTCCAGCTCGACGCGGCCGCGGGCGGCAGCGCCGGCCTCGTCTTCGCCCTCGCGCACGCCCCCATCCGCGCCTGGACCGGCCACGCCGCCGGCGTCTACGCGGCGATCACCGCCGCCAACCTCCTCTACGCCGCCGGGGGTGCCTTGCTCCTCGCCACGGCAAGGCGCCGCGGCCACCTGCCCCGCGCCGGCGTCGCCGCCCTCATCGCGGCAAACACCGCGTGGGCGGTCGTGTGCATCACGCTCGTCGTGGCGACCGGCGAGCGGCTGCGGCCCCTGGGCTGGGCCCACCTGCTGGGCGAGGCCGCGATCGTCGCGGGGCTGGCCGCGGCGGAGGCGAAGTGGGTGTGGCCGGCCGCACGGTGACCCGCGGACGCGCCCGGCCTCGCCTCACCGCACCGCCGTGCTCCCCTCGCGGTCGTCCCGCACAAAAACCACCGTCGTCCCCATCTTCACGGCCGGCAGCGACGCGGCATCCGCGACGAAGTCCGCTCCGACGATGCCGTTCTCCGCGAGCAAGAACGCGGTGAGCGCGTAGGTCTGGTCGGCGGTGAGGGACCCGGGCGCGTACTGGGGCATGGCCCGCCGCACGTAGTCGAAGACGGTGGTGGCGTAGGGCCACCAGTTGCCGATGGTGCGCGGGTGGGACTTCCAGTCGTCGCCAAACCCGTCCTTGGGCGCGGCGCCGACGAGCTTGGGGCCCACCGAGCCCTCGCCCTGGACGCCGTGGCACGCGACACACTGGGCGGCGTAGAGGGCGCGGCCCTCGTCGACCGTGCCGCGACCGGGCGGGAGGCCGCGGCCGTCCGGCAGGACGTCGATGTCCCACGCGGCGATCTCGGCCTCGGTGGCCGGGCTGCCGAGCCCGAGGGCGCCGGCCTGGACGGGCGGCGCGGCGGGCGGGAGGCTGGCGAGGGCGGGAGCGTCGCCCGCCGCCGGAGGGACGGCCGCGGTCGGCGCGGTGGCCGGTGC
>JBEIVK010000435.1:0-3946 GCA_040373935.1 Alphaproteobacteria bacterium | reverse complement strand
GGCCCGCCGCCGGCGCGCGCGGCGCGCGCCGGCGGGACGCCCGAATGGGCCGGATCGAGGACGCCTATTCGAGGAGGGCGAGGAGGTCGTCGCGCGTGATGCCGGCGGCGGCGCCGCCGGTGCCCAGCACGCCTTCGGCGAGGGCGCGCTTGCGCTCTTGCAGGGCGAGGATGCGCTCCTCGACGGTGTCTTCGGCGACGAGGCGATGAACGAAGACGGGCTTGTCCTGGCCGATGCGGTGCGCGCGGTCGGCCGCCTGCTCTTCGACGGCGGGGTTCCACCAGGGGTCGAGCAAGAAGACGTGGTCCGCCGCGGTGAGGTTGAGGCCGGTGCCGCCGGCTTGGAGCGACAGGAGAAAGACGGGCGGGCCGCTGGCGGACTGGAAGCGCTCGACGACGGCGCCGCGGTCCCGGGTGCTGCCGTCGAGGCGGCAGAAGTCGATGCCGGCGGCGCGCAGGGCGGGCTCCACGCGGTCGAGGAGGCTGGTCCACTGGGAGAAGACGAGGGCCTTGTGGCCCTCCTGGACGGCCTCGTCGAGCTGATCGACCAGCAGGTCGACCTTGGAGGAGCGGGTGGCGGACTGGCCGGGCACGAGGGCGCTGTGGCAGGCGGCCTGGCGCAGCCGAAGCAGGGCTTCGAGGGCGGCGATGACGCCGCGGCCTTCGCCCAGCTGACGGAGGACCTCGGCGCGGGTGGCGGCGCGCACGGCGTCGTAGACGGCGCGCTCGTCGGCGCTGAGGGTGGCGTGGAGGGTGATGTCGGTGCGCGGCGGAAGCTCGGGGGCGACGACGCTTTTCCGGCGCCGCAACAGGAAGGGGCGGACGCGGGCGCGCAGGCGCTCGAGGGTCGCGTTGTCGCCCGCCGCGATGGGCTGCGCGTAGCGTTCCTGGAAGGCGCTGCGGCCGCCAAGGAGGCCGGGCATCGCGAAGTGAAGCTGGGACCAGAGCTCGTCGAGGCGGTTCTCGATGGGGGTGCCGGTGAGGGCGAAGCGCGCGGTGGCGGACAAGCCGAAGGCGGCCTGGGCGACCTGGCTCTCCGGGTTTTTGATGGCCTGCGCTTCGTCGAGCAGCACGAGATCCCAGGCGACCGCGCCGAGGGCGGCGGCGTCGGCGCGCAGCGTGCCCCAGGTGGTGAGCACGAGGCCCGGGCCGGCGGAGAGGCGGCGGCCGGCGCCGTGGTAGCGCGTGACCCGCAGGCCGGGGCGGAACCGCGCGGCCTCCTTTTCCCAGTTGGGAAGCACGCTCGCAGGGGCGACGACCAGGGTGCGCCCGTGCGCGATGCAGAGGGCCTGCAGGGTCTTGCCCAGGCCCATGTCGTCGGCGAGGATGCCTCCCAGCCCGGCGTCGCGGAGGAAGGCGAGCCAATCCACGCCCTGCTGCTGGTAGGCGCGCAAGGTGGCGCGGAGGTCGGGCGGCAGGGCGGCGCGCGGGAGCCCGGTGAAGCCATCGAGCAGCGGCGCGAGGGCGGCGAAGCTGGGCGGCGGGGCCGCATTCAGGCGCGCGGCGAGCAGGCCGAGGTCCAGCGCGGCGGCGCGGCGCACGACGCCATCGGGGCCGCGGGCGGCGAGGAGGTCGGAGAGAATGGGGCCAAACTGGGCGAGCCAGTCGGCGGGCAGCGGCGCCCAGCCGTCTTGCACGGGGACCATCGTGTCCCCCGCCGCCCAGGCGGCGAACACGCGGGACGGGTCCGCCCCGCCGAAGTCCACGTCCAGGCGATCCCCGTCGATGGTGACGCGGGGCTCCAGCGGCGGGGCCGGGCGAAAGCGGCGCCAGGCCTCGCCCTGGAGGCGGCCGCCGCCCAGGCGCTGCACCCAGCGCACGGCGGCGGGGCCCTGGGCCCGCGTGGGGATGCCGTAGGGAAGGCCCGTCTCGTCCTGAAGGGCGCGAACGAGGGCGTCCTCGGCGCGGCGGTCCCGCACCGGGATGACGCGTCCGGTGGGGACCAGCTCGCCGCGCTCGACGCGGGCCACCGGCGGATCCCCGTAGAGCAGGCGGGGGCGCAGCACGAGCACCTCGCCGTCGCCCTCCGTCTCGATGACGAGGCGCACGCGGCAGTCGGTGGCGCTGGGCAGGCGGGTGCTGCGCACATCCACCGGCAGGAGCGCACGGAGGGCGGGGAGGACCTCGCCGACGAGGCGCGGCAGCTCGCCGGGGCCATAGACCTCGCCTTGCACGAGGGCGGCGTAGCGCTCGGCGCTGATCTCCCCGCGGGCGACCGGGCGCAGGGCGCCGCCGCAGAGCACGGCGCTGTTGGAAAACGCCTCGGTGATGCCGGGATCTCGCACGAGCCGCAAGCGCAGTCCGGCGCCCCCCGGGTCGTCGTCGACGCGGACCACCGGCAGCACGGGCGCGCCGTTGGCGGCGACCGGAGCGCCGTCGAGCAGCAAGCCCTCCGCCCCGCTGAGCGCGCGCAGCAGCCCGGGAACGGCCTCTCGGCGCAAGGGCGCGCCCCAGCCGACCGGCAGCACGCGCTCGGCGGCGATATCGGCGTCGGTGACGAGCAGCGCCCCGCCGCCGGGGGCCTTGTCGGAGAGCGGGGTGCGCAGCGGCGCCTCCTGCCCGAGCTTGACCGCCACGCGGTCCACCCCGAGGCCCCCGGCCATGCGCGTGAAGCGGTAGCCGACCGTGGACGGCGCGCGCCCGGGACCGGCGGGGGCCGGCGGGGCGGCGACGGGGCCGGTGCCCCGCGCGGCCTGGTGCCACGCGATGACGGCCGCCGCGGCGTGCCCGCAGACCTCGGCGTCCCCGCCGCACTCGCAGGACCACTCCCCGGTGTCCGGCCACAGGTGCACCGTGAGCGGCGCGCGCCCGCGGCCCACCGCGACCCGAAAGCGGAGGCCGCCCGTGTCTTCTCCGGCCGAGACGACCGCGCCGTCGCGCGCGAGGCGCACGCCGAAGCTCCAATCCGCCGCCGCCGCGGCCTCCCGCATCGTCTCGAACACGGCCATGCCCCGCTCTCCTCCCCGCGCGCGCGCTGCCGGTTACACCGACCCGATGCGGACCATCCCTGACTCAGTCAACCCGGCGGCCGGCCCGCCGCCCGGCCACGAAGCCCTGGCGCTGGCCCTCGCCGCTCTCTCCACCCGGTATCCCGGCGCCCGTTTCGACCGCTACCTCGGGCTCATCCCCTCCGTGGACCCGTCGGCCTGGATCGCCCCCGGCGCCCACCTCATCGGCGACGTGCGCGTCGGCCCGGAGGCCAGCGTGTGGCCGGGCTGCGTGCTGCGCGCCGACCTGAACGCCATCGTCATCGGCCCGCGGTCCAACCTGCAAGACGGCGTCGTCGTGCACCTGGGCGACGCCGACCCGACGGTCATCGGCGCCGAGGTGACGGTGGGGCACCGCGCGGTGCTCCACGGTTGCCAAATCGAAGACGCCGTCTTGGTGGGCATTCAGGCCACCGTGCTCGACGGCGCCCACATCGGCGCCGGCTCGGTCATCGGCGCCGGGGCGGTGGTGCCTGCGGCGACGGAGGCCCCGCCGGGCTCCCTGCTGCTCGGCATCCCGGCGCGCCCCGGCCGCAGCGCGGGCCCGGAGGCGGCCGAGTTCCACCGCCGCCTCGCCGGCAAGTACGTGCGCCTCGCCCACAACCACCGGCACGGCTGAGGCCCAGGCCCGCGGCACCGAGGGCCACGCCACGGCGGGCCACGGCGCGCGTCAGCCTGCCGACCGGGCCCACACGCGCCACCCGAAGCCGTCGGTGTCGTCCGTGTGCGGCCACAGCACGCGCGCGGCATCGAGCCGCCACGCGGCCCCCTCGCCCGGCAGAGGGGGGTGATTCTCGGCTTCGGCGAGGGAGCACGTCGCGTAGACGAGGCGACCGCCGGCGCGCACCCGCGGGGCCGCCGCCGCGAGGATCGCCGCTTGCCGCCCGAGGAACGCCGCAGGGTCCAGCCCCCACCGCAGCGCGGGCTCCCGGCGCAAGCGGCCGCTGCCGCTGCACGGGG
>JBEIVK010000944.1:0-1655 GCA_040373935.1 Alphaproteobacteria bacterium | reverse complement strand
GGGTGGGGTCGCCGGTGTCGCTCTTCGAGGTGCAGGGCGGGCGGACGCTGTCGGGGCTGGTCTGGCCCGGCCTTCTCGCCGTGGCGGCGGCGGCCCGCGGGCGGGCCGTTCTGGCCGGCGTGCGCGCCGCCGCGCAGGCCCGCCGCCGCTGGAGCGAGCCACGCGGCGTAGGCCGCGACAACCCCGCCGCCGAGCGCGAGGCCGGGGCGCGGGCAGAGCCACAAGACGGCCACCCAGAAGGCCGCTCCCGTGTAGAGATACGCGAGGGTCTGCGCAGCGGCGAGCACGCCGGCCAGAACGGCCCGCCCGCGGGCCGCCGCCGCCACGGCGAGAAGGCCGGGCCAGACCAGCCCCGACAGCGTCCGCCCGCCCTGCACCTCGAAGAGCGACACCGGCGACCCCACCCACAGGGCAGCCGCGCCCAGCGCCGCGAGCGGCCCCACGCCCAGCGCCCGCGCGAGCACCGCGGTCGCGACGGCGTTGCCAGACCAAATCCCGAACTGGTGAAGGTTCCAGGCGAGGGGGGACGGCGGGCCGAAGGCGCGGGCCAGGAGCAACAGGTCAAAGGGATTGGGCACCGCGGCCGCGAGGGCGCCCTCCCCCTCGGGCCAGCGCAAGCGCGCGAGCCAGCCGGACAGCCCCTCGGGCTGGGCCGCCGCCCACCACACCCACCACCCGCCGAGCAGGTCACGGTGAGACCACGGACGCGGCGGCCCCCACAGCCCGCCGTCGCCCAGGCGCTGCAGGCCGTCCCCGAGGACGGCGGCCGCGAAGAGCAGCGCCCCGAGGGCAGGGAGGATCCAAGCAGCCGCGCGCATCGCCGCCCAGGCTACCATCGCACGGTGAGACTGCCCCGCGCGCTGCTCGTCGTCGCTGCCCTTGGCCTGCTGGCGCGGGGGGTCGCCACCGTGCGCCTCGGGCCGTGGCCCGACGCGGCGGCCTTCGCCGCGGCCACGCCGGGCCGGCGCATCGCTTCCTGGGACGGCCACGAGCGGCTGTTCCTGGATGCTTTTCGGGGGCGCCCACCCGACCCGGCGCCCGCCGCCCTGCCGGCTCCCGTGGCGGTGGCGCGCGGCGTCGGGGCGCTCACGCAGGACCCGCGGGCCCTGCTCCTCCTCCCGTGGGTCGCGGGGGGCGGGTCGGTCCTCGCCGCCGGGGTGGCGGTGGCCCGTCGCGCCGGGCGGCGGGCGGGGGTCGCGGCGGCGCTGGTGTGGGCCCTGCACCCGGCGGCCCTCGCCTGGAGCACGAGCATCCTGCCGGTCTCCCTCGGGATCGCAGCCCTGAGCGTCAGCTTCGCGGTGCGGCGCCCGCTCCCCGCGGCCCTGGCGGCGGCCGTCGCCGGGGCGCTGCGCCCGGAGCTCGCCCTCGCCGCGCTGCTCCGCGGGGGCCCGGGCCTCGCTGCGGCAGGCGCGGCGGCGCTCAGCCTCGGGATGGCCGGGGCGCCCCCCGCGGCAGACCCCTGGATCTCCCTTCGCTTCTCCGCCCCACTGCTCGGCGCGGTGGCTCCGGCGGCGCTGTGGGTGCTCGCGGCCTGCGGGGCCCGGCACGCGCCGCGCGCCCTCGGCGCGGCCGTCCTGCTTCACCTCGCCTTCGCCGCCGCGCTGCCCGACTATGGCGATCGGCACGGCCTCGCGGTCGCGCTGCTGCTCCTCCTG
>JBEIVK010000668.1:0-2624 GCA_040373935.1 Alphaproteobacteria bacterium | reverse complement strand
GCCCAGCCCTGAGCCCCGGCCGCCTTTCGGGTGCGGGGACAGGGGAAACCAAGGGTTCCCCCGTACCGCCCCCTTCCTCTCCCGCCGTGGGCCGGCGGGCCGCCGCTCAGGCCGGCCGGCGGCCGATGGGCTGCCCGAGGCGCACCACCTGGCCCGGCTCCAGGGACCAGCGGACCCGCCCCGGCTCCATCAGCAGGATGACGGTGCTGCCCATCTCGAAGCGCCCGATCTCGTCGCCCCGGCCGATCGGCAGGGCAGGGGACAGGACCACGTCTTCGCCGGCGCCGCGGGTGTTCGTGACGAGGGGCGCGACCACCGTGCTCATCCGCCCGACGCCGAACGCGCCGATCATCACCTCGGCGATCCGGCCGAAGGGCGTGTCCAAAAAGAAGACCAGCCGCTCGTTCACGCCGAAAAGGTCCGGCACCTTGCGGGTGGCCGCCGGGAACACCGGCCAGAGCTGCCCCGGCAGGTAGCGGTAGCCCGCCACCGTGCCGCCCTCCGGGACGTGCACGCGATGGTAGTCCTTGGGCGACAGGTAGAGGATCGCCCATTCGCCGCCTTCGAAGCGCGCGGCTTCGGCCTCCGTCGCGCCGGGGGCCCGCGGGTCTCCCACGCCCAGCAGGCGCGCGACCGACGAGGGTTGCCCGTCCGCTTGGAGGAACTGGCCCCCCTCGATGCGCCCGAAGGTGTGCACCCGGGCGTCCACCGGGCTCACGAGGGTGTCCGGGTCCCCGTCGATCGGGCGGCGGCCGGGCTTCAGCGGGCGGACGAAGAACTGCGCGAGGCTCGGGTAGTCGTCGATGGTGCCCTCGCACTCATCGAGGTTCACCCCATATTTCTTGACGAACCACCGCACGAGCGCCCGGTGCAGGGCGGGCGGGAGCTGCAAGCGCGACCCCGCGCCCATCAGGCGCGCGGTGGGGTTCTTCGGGACGACGGAGAGAAGGCTGACGATGAGGGCGTCGTTCACGGCGGACCTGTGGCGAAGGCGGACGCGGGCCCTTATCGTCTTGTGGGCCGGCCGGCGCTGCCGCCACGCCGCGCCCGCGCGGGGGAGAGAGCCGCCATGTACCCGACCCTCATCGAGACGCCGTTCGGTGGGGTGCACGCGTGGGGCGTGCTCGTCATGCTGGCCTTCCTCGGTGCCTTCGGGGTGCTCTACCGCCGCGCGCCCACCGTCGGCATCGATCCGGACCGCCTGGTGCCCCTGATGATGGTGCTCACCGGCAGCGCGCTGCTCGGGGCGCGCCTGCTGCACTTCGTGTTCGCGGAGCCCGCCGTGCTCCTCGACAACCCGCTGGCGTTCTTCTCGCCCGGGCAGGGTGGCTGGGCGTTTTACGGCGGGCTCATCGGCGGGGCGGCCGGCGCCCTGCTCTACGCCCGCCGCGCGGGCCTCCCGCCGTGGAAGCTCGCCGACACCGTGGCCCCCACGGTCATGCTCGGGCTGGCGATCGGCAGGCTGGGCTGCTTTTTCGCCGGGTGCTGCCATGGCGCCGTCTGTCCGCTGCCCGCAGGCGCCCCGCTGCTCCGGCTGCCCTACGGCGACATCCTGGCGGTCGACGGCTTTCCCTGGGTCGCCCTGCGCTTCCTGCCTGGAGCCGGGGTCGGCGCCCTGCGGGGCGAGGTCTTGTACCCGACGCAGCTGCTGGAGGTCGCCTTCGGGCTGCTCTGGTTTGGGCTGCTCTCGCTGGCGTGGGCGCGCTTTCGCCGCTTCGACGGGCAGATCCTCGCGATGATGCTCGTGCTTTACGCCGCGAGCCGCGCCTGGGTGGAGACCTTCCGCGGGGACACCCTGCGCGGCCTGCACGCCATCCCCGGGCTCGGGATGTCGCTCTCCACGTCCCAGATCGTCGCGCTGGCGATGGTGCTCACCGCCGCGGGCATCGCCGCGTGGCGCGGCCGCGCCGGCCGCGCGCCGGAGCAGCCCTTCGTCGCGCCAGAGGGCGATGACGCCGAGGGCTGAGCGCCCCCGGGCCGGCCTTCAGACGCCGGTGTCTGGGTCGTTGCCCTCGCCGCACGCACGGCCGGCCTCTTCGTCTTCGGCCTTCTGGTCGTCCAGGGCGATCTGGCACTCGTCTTCGAGGCTGGCGTCGGCGCCGGCGTAGGTCTCGCGGGCCTCCGCGCAGTCGAAGTCCGGATCCTCCGGGTGACAGTCGCAGATGTAGTCCACGTAGCGGTCGCAGGGCGACTCCTCGACGCAGCCGCCGAGAGTGCCCGCGACGAGCAGCGCGGCGATCGAGAGGGGGGAGCGGGTCATGGGGCCTCCGAGGCCGCGTCCTTAACGCGCTCGCCGTCGCCCCACCCGATCGGGTTAGGGCGGCCCCATGTTTCGCGATGCGCTTCGAGGGTTGCTGGGCCGCGCGCGCCGCGCGTCGGCGCCGGCCAGCGTGGGCATCGGCTTCCAGCCGCCAATGGACGCCGACTTCGCCGCGCTCGATCCCGCGCTGGCGGCATCCTTTCGGCGGGTCGACGCTGCCTTGCGCGAGGCCTGGGCCGCGGGGGCCGGCGCTGCGCCCGGCGACGCCGCCGCGCCGCTGTTCGACGCCTTCGCCGCCGCAGAGCGCAAGCTGCGCGCCGCGGCCAAGGCGGGCGTGGCCGCCGGCATGAAGTCAGGCCAGCTC
>JBEIVK010000284.1:0-5348 GCA_040373935.1 Alphaproteobacteria bacterium | reverse complement strand
TCTGCTCGGCCGCTCCTTCCAGATCGAGACGGAGTCGGGGGCCTTGGAGGCGCTCCTCCTCACGCCGGTGCCCGCGCCGGCGCTGTTCTTTGGGAAGGCTCTTGCCAACACCATTCTTCTCGTCGCGCTGGCCGGGGTCGCGCTCCCGGTCGCCTTCGTGCTCTTCGACATGGGGCTGCGGGAGGGCCCGGTGCCCCTGCTGGCCGCGGTGCTGCTCGGGGCGGCGGGCCTCGCCGCGCCGGGGACGCTCTACGCCGGTTTGACCGCCCGCCTTGGCGCGCGCCAGGTGCTTCTTCCGCTGCTGCTGTTCCCGCTCATCGTGCCATGCCTCCTGGCCTCCGTTAAGGCAACGTCCTTGGCCTTCTCGGGGGACCCGATGGGCCAGATCGGCTCCTGGTTGCAGCTCCTCGCCGCGTTCGACGCCCTTTATTGGAGTATCTGCGCCCTCCTTTTCGGGAAGGTCATCGAATCCGCATGAAGTGGGAACTTCTCGTCCTCGCGCTCGGGGTGCTCGTCGTCGCGGCGGGTCACGCTTGGGGCCTCTTTTTCGCGCCGCCCGAGGCGATGATGGGCGACGTGGGGCGCATCCTCTACGTCCACGTCCCCACGGCGTGGGCCGGGCTGCTCTGCTTCTCCACGGCGTTCATCGCCGCGATTGGCACCTTGTGGAGCGGCCGGGCCGGCTGGGATGCGCTGGTCGAGGCCGCCTCCGAGGTCGGCGTCGTGCTGACGGCGCTCTTGCTCTTCCAAGGCAGCATGTGGGCGCGGCCCACCTGGGGCGTGTTCTGGACCTGGGACCCGCGGCTCACCACCTCCGCCATCATGCTGGTGCTGTTCGTCGGCGTGCTCGTCGTGCGGCGGGTCGTGGAGGTGCCGGAGCGCCGGATGACGCTGTCGGCGGTGGCGGCCATCGTGGCCTTTGTCGACGTGCCCATCGTGTACTTCGCCGTCAAGTGGTTCCGCACCTTGCACCAGGACTTCAGCTCCCCGCGCACGGTAGACGGCGCGATGGTCACGCCGCTGCGCACCGCGGCCATCGGCATGATCTTGCTCGCCACAGGCCTCATCGTGGCCCGCTGGCGGGTCATTCGGGCCCGCGTGGCGGCGGACCTGGACGCCCCCGCCTTGCCCGCGCGGCCGGCGGCCCTCGACCTCGGCGCCTCCAACGGGCGGTCCGCATGACGCCCGTCGGCTCCGGCATGATTCAGGGCGGCTGGGAGTTCGTCTGGTCGGCCTACGGCCTCACCTGGGTCGTGCTCGCCGTGTACCTGGCGTGGGTCCTGCGCGCTGCGCTGCGCCCGTCGCCGCCTCGGAGGTTGGAATGAACCCGGCCCTGCAACGTCGCCTTTTTCTCGTCGGGGCCCTCGTGGTCGCCGGCGGCGCCCTCGGCGCCGTCGCCTTCGGCAGCATGGGCGAAAACCTGGTCTACTACTGGGATCCGACGCAGCTCGTCGCAGCCGGAGACGACGGCGTGGGCGCCACCGTGCGGCTCGGCGGCGTGGTGAAGCCGGGCACCGTGGACTGGCGTCCGGCGGAGAACGCCCTCGCGTTTGAGGTGACCGACGGCAAGGCCACCGTGAAGGTGAAGGCGACGGGCGCGCCGCCGCAGATGTTCCGCGAGGGCATCGGGGTGGTCGTCGAGGGCACGATGACGGACGCGGGCACCTTCGAGAGCGACCGTCTGATGGTCAAACACAGCAACGAGTACAAGGCGCCGCCTGAGGGCATGGCCTCGGGTGACCGCCAGAAGCTCTACGAAACGGTGGAGGGCATTTGATCCCGCTCCTCGGTCGGACGGCGGTGCTGTTGGCCCTCGCGGCGTGCGCGGTGGGCTTGGTGACGGGCGTCGTGGCGGCCGTGCGCCGCAGCCCGGAGGCCCTGCGGTGGTCCCGCTGGATGGCCTATGCGTTCTTCGGGGCGAGCACCCTGGCGACGGGGTTGATGGAGTACGCGCTCTTGACGCACGACTTCAGCGTGGACTACGTCGCGGAGGTCGGCTCGCGGAGCACGCCGGTCTGGGTGTCCATCGTGAGCCTGTGGTCCAGCCTCGACGGCAGCATCCTGCTCTGGGCCTTTGTTTTGGGCCTGTTCATGGCCGTGTTCGCGTGGTCCACCAAGGGCCGGCACCCGGAGCAGACGCCCTGGGCCCTCGCGACGGTCCACTTCGTCGGCGTGTTCTTTGCGTTCCTGGTCGCGGGGGTGGCAAACCCCTTCGGGCTGGTGGACCCGGCGCCGGCCGACGGGCCGGGGCCCAACCCGCTGCTGCAGAACCACATCCTGATGGTCGTCCATCCGCCCATGTTGTACCTGGGCTATGTCGGAATGACGATCCCCTTCGCGATGGGCGCCGCGGCGCTTTTCGCCGGGCGCCTGGACGCGGCCTGGACGCGCGCGCTTCGGCGCTGGATGCTCGTGCCCTGGGGTTTTCTGAACGTCGGCATCATCCTGGGCGGCTGGTGGAGCTACGAGGTCCTCGGCTGGGGCGGCTGGTGGGCGTGGGACCCGGTGGAGAACGCGAGCTTCATGCCCTGGCTCACGGCGACGGCCTTCGTGCACAGCGCGATGGTGATGGAGCGGAAGGACCAACTGAAGGGCTGGACCATCAGCCTCGTCCTCGCCACGTTCCTGCTCACGCTGCTCGGCACGTTCATGACCCGCTCGGGCGTGTTCAACTCGGTCCACAGCTTCACGCAGTCGCCCATCGGGCCGGTGTTTCTGGGCTTCCTCGGCGTGTGCCTCGTCGGCAGCGTGCTGCTCGTCGCGGCGCGGGTGGACGCGATGTCGCCGCCCAAGGAGGGGCTCGCCGGGCCGGCGTCGCGCGAGATGGCCTTCCTTGGCAACAACCTGCTCTTCGCGGCCTTCACGTTCACGGTGCTCATCGGCACGGTGTACCCGCTGCTCAATGAGGCCATCACGGGCAAGCAGATCAGCGTCGGGCAGCCCTACTTCGACCGCATGAGCGCGCCCATCGGCATCGGCATCGTGTTCTTGATGGGCGTGGGCCCGGTGCTGCCGTGGGGGCGGGTCGAGGGAGCGGCGGCGCTGCGGCGCCTCGCGGTGCCGGCCGTGTCGGCGGTGGTGGCGCTGGGGCTTGGCCTCCTCGGCGGCCAGCGCAGCGGCTGGGTGCTCGCCACCATCGCGCTCAGCGGCTTCGCGCTGGGCGCCACCGTGCTGGAGGTCATCGAGCCGGCGCGGGCGCGGGCGCGGGCCCTGGGCGAGGGGCTGGGGACGGCCTTCGGGCAGGTGTTGGTGAAGGCGCGTCGCCGCTACGGCGGGTACATCGTGCACATCGGCGTGCTCATCATCGCGGTGGCCCACGCGGTCGCCACGGCCACCACGGAAAAGACGACGGTCACGCTCATCGAGGGCGGGTCGACGCAGGTCGGGGAGTATGCGCTCACCTACCTGGGGGCGGAGTCCCTGGACGAGCCGCACCGGCGCTCCCTGGTCGCTCGCTTCGGGGTGTCGCGGGCGGGCGAGGAGCTGGGCGTCCTCGCGCCGCGGCTCAACCACTACAAGACCATGGGGCAGCCCATCGGGACTCCGGAGGTCCGCTCCGGCCTCGACGAAGACCTCTACCTCTCGCTCATCAACGTCGACCCGGTGGCCCGCAGCGCCTCGGTGGACGTGCTCATCGAGCCGCTGGTGTGGTGGTTGTGGTTTGGCGGCGGGGTGATGTCGCTCGGGACCGTCGTCGCGGCCTGGCCCGCGCGCCGGCGCACGGCGGCGGTGGTGGCCCCGGCGGCGGCGGCCGTGGACGGCGTGCCCTCATGAAGCTCAACTGGAAGGTGCTCCTCGCGGGCTTGCTGCTGGTGGTGCCGCTCATCGGCGTCCTCGCCTCCGGCTTCGGGCGGGATCCGCGGGGCGTGAGCAACCAGCTGGAAGGCAAGCTCGCGCCGGACTTTACCTTGACGACCATGGAGGGCAGCCCGGTCACCCGGAGCAACCTCACGGGTGCGCCGGTGGTCCTCAACTTTTGGTCGACGTGGTGCCAGCCCTGCCGGGTGGAGCACCCGCACCTCCAACAGGCGGCGCAGGTCTACGGCGCGCGCGGCGTGCGCTTTTTCGGCGTGCTCTACAACGACACGCCGGAGGCGGCGCGGCCCTTCTTGGCCCGCAACGGCTCGCTGTTCCCCACGCTGCTGGACCCCTCGCAGCGGGTCGCCATCGACTTCGGGGTGGCCGGCGTTCCCGAGACCTTCATCCTGCACCCGGACGGCCGCATCGTCCGCAAGTTCATCGGCCCGGTGAGCTTCGCGGATCTGTCCGCCGTTCTGGAGCCGCTGCTGTGAGCGCCGCCTTCGCCGTTCTGCTGGGCGCGCGCCTCGCCGCCGCCACCGAGGTCGGCGCCCCTCCGCCCGAGGCTGCGCCTGCGGCGCCCCCGGCCGCCGCCGAGGCCCCTGCACCCTTGCCGGAGCCGCCGGCGCTCGCGCCTCCCGATGAGGCGACCGCCCGCGCGCTCACCGAGGAGGTCTCGCGGGGCCTGCGCTGCCCGGTCTGCCAGGGGTTGTCGGCGGCCGACAGCAACGCCGACTCGGCCCGGGCGATGCACACCCGCATCGGCGAGCTGGTGCGCCTTGGCTACTCCCGCGAGCAGATCGAGGCCTACTTCGTGGACCGCTACGGCGAGTGGGTTCGGCTCGCCCCGCCGCGCGAGGGGCTTCACTGGCTGATCTGGCTGGGCCCGGCTGCCTTGTTTGTTGTGGGCGCCGTCGGCCTCGCCGCCCGTGGGCGCGGCGCCGCGGGGGCGCCTGCTCCGGTGGCCCCGCCGGGCCCGCCGGCGGGCACCCCCGACGCGTACCGGGCGCGCTTCCTCTCCGAGCTGGACGACGAGGGCCGCTGAATGGACTGGAACACCTGGGGCCCGCCTCTGCTCGTTCTCCTGCTCGGCGTCATCGTCGGGTTGGTCGTCGCCATGCGCACGCGCCCCGGCGCGAGCCACGCGCGCGCGGCAGACCGCGAGGCCCTGCTCGCCCGGAAGGAGGGGCTGCTGGAGCAGCTTCGCGCCCTCGAAGCCGACCGCGGCTCGCTCACGCCCGCGGAGTGGGAGGGGCGCCGCGAGGCGCTGCTCGCCGAAGGGGCCGATGCGCTTCGCGCGCTCGATGCCCTGGAGGTGGCGGCGGGGCCTCTGGCCGCCGGCGCCGTCGCCGGCGCGGACGCGTCGGCCGGTGCGGCGGGTGCCTCCTCGCGGCGCCTCGGCTGGGCTGTCGGCGTCCTCGCGTTCTTTGCGCTGCTGGGCGTCGTCCTCACGGAGGCGAGCCGGCCTCGCGCCCAGGGCGGCTCGATGACGGGGGGCGGGCCGGACGAGGCGGCGGCGGCGGCGGCGGGCGCGCCCGCCCCCGAGCGCC
>JBEIVK010000993.1:0-1558 GCA_040373935.1 Alphaproteobacteria bacterium | reverse complement strand
GGTCGGGCAGCGCAGGGGCCGGGCGCCCGGTCGCTGCCGCGTACAGGGCTTCAATGGCCAGCTCAGCGGGGGCGAGATCCCGTGCGTCCGGGCGCGGGGCGCGCCAGGCCCCACCCAGCGCGTCCATGTCGCGGGCGACCCCCGGGTAGGCGGCGCGCACCTGGGCCTCGACGCGGGCCGACTCGACGATCGTGAAGAGATCCCGCGCGATGCTGGGGTTGGGAAACGCGCGCACGAGGCGCTCCACCTCCAGCTCGCCCGGGCGCGCCTCGGGCCACACCCCACCGAGAGGCGCGAGGTCCAGGTCCAAGGTGCCAAACTCAATGAAGCCGGCGCCGCGGGCCACCAAGACCCGGTAGACGAGGAAGTCCCGGCGGTCCCCGAAGACGTCGACCTGCGCGGGGACGTGAATGTGGCGGCCGTCGGTCCAAGCGGGCCCGGCGCCAGCGAGCACCTGCACGTCCTGGCCGCAGTGGGCGCGCGCGTAGCCGGTGAGCGTCCGGCGCACGGCCGACAACGGCACGCCCCGGGACAACGCCGCGGCGGCCGCCTGCCCCTCCTGGCTCTCCAAGCGCAGAAAGCTCTCGGCGCGGCGCGGAGAGCGCGCGAAGTGCTGGAGCCCACGGGCGAGGTGAAGCGAGAGGGCCTCGTCGTCGAGCTGGGGAAGCAGCCCCGGCACCGTGCGAAGGACCAGGGGCGCGGCCGACGGGGCCTGGGAGAGCACGAAGCCCAGCACCGAGAGCAGGCGACCGCGGTCCGCCGGGGCGAGGGCCGCGAGGCGGTCTGGCAGGCCGTACACGAAGGCCCGGCCCACCGCAGGATCCGCCGCGACACCGCGCAACACGAGGGCCGTCCAGGCCTCTTCGACCTCCGGGCCCATCGCCGCCTCGATGGCGCCGGCGTGGCGCACCCACGCCCGGGCCAGCGACAGGTCCACCCGCGAGAGGGCGGCCAAGGGCCCCGCGCGCCGGGCCGCCTCCGCCGCGCGGGACGGCAGGAGGCGCTGGGCCAGCGTGCGGAGCGGGTGAGGCATGGGCGGCACGATATCCCAGAGGCGCCCCCGCGCTGGGCGACGCCGGCGGGATCGGGCGGGCGCCGACCGGCGCTTGGGGCTACGCTGCGGCCATGAGCGGGGCGCGACGCGGCGGCTGGGTGGGCTTGGTGGGGTTGGCCCTCGCCTGCCGCGACGCGTGCGAGCGGGACTGCGAAGACCTCGCGCGCTTCGTGGAGGCCTGCGGGCCGGAGCTGGAGGCCATCGACTTCGCCGCCACCTGCCACGACGGCGACGCTGTGCAGATCTACGAGGACGGCTCCGTGGATGCCGGGACGGCGCGGCCCTGCGTCGACGCGGCGGACGCGTTGGACTCCTGCTTGACGGTGACCCGGGCCCGCGCCGAGGTGCTCGGCCCGAAGCAGTGGCGGGCCGAGCTGAAGGAGTGCCGCGAGGCAGACCCGGTGCTCGGCCCGGGGAGCCGCGGCGACTGTGCGGCGGCCATCGAAGCGCTCACCGAGGCGCCGCCGCCCCGCTGACGCGGCCTGCCGCCGGTGGTGGCGCTGC
>JBEIVK010000099.1:0-9755 GCA_040373935.1 Alphaproteobacteria bacterium | reverse complement strand
TCAAGGCGCCAATGGTACTGCAGCGGCCACGCTGTGGGAGAGTAGGTTGTCGCCGGCCATCCCCTCCCGCCCCCGTCGAGCGAAAGCTCCGGGGGCGGGTTCTTTTTTGCCCGGTCCAGCCCCGAGTCTGGCGGGCGATCCTGGGCCGCTGGGGCGCGCCGCGCCGCCTCTCGGTCTGCCAAGCGGGTGAGGCCGAGCCAGCGCGGCTGGGCCCTCGGCGCCGTGGCGCGCCTCCGCTCACGCCGCCGCCTCCCCCCTTGGCGCGCGCCTCCCCCCTTCGCGCGGGACCCGGACGACGGGCGCAGGGTCGTCAGGGCGCGAAGTCCCCGCCTCCATAGTGGGGCGGGCGCTCGTCGTCGGCGCTCGGGGGCCCCCCGGCCACCATCGGCGCCTCGATGCGCGACTCGGCGACGCGCAAGCGCGCCTCCAGCGCCTCCACCCGCGCGAACAGGGCGATGACGAGGCAGTCCAGCTCGCCGATCGTCCTCTCTTGAAAGGCGGCACGCACCTCCAGGTCTTCGAGCCGGGCAAGGAGGGCGGGGTCGGTCGAGGGCGCGTCAGACATGGGCGCCGGTAACCTGCGAGCGGCTGTCCGGCGGAGCGGGGGCGTCGCGTGGAGGGGGCACGCCCTGGAGACTCCCCATGAACGCTGGCCCTTCCCTCGACGGTTCTCGCTGGACGACCCGCGCCCCAGATGAGGTGTACCCCTCGGTCGATGCCCTGCAGGCTGCGCTCAGCACCCGGCGGGACGCGGCGACGACGGTGGTGGCCGACCTGGACGCCCTGGTCCCTGAGGTGTGCGCCCACGGCGTCGCGTTCCGCTTCGACGGCATGCTCCTTCACCCCACGCCTTGGGCCGCCGCGCGGTTGTGCGCCGCGGTCGGCCTTCCCGTAAAGGCCGTGCAGGTGCTCTCGCCCGGTCTCTCGGCGCTGGCGCTCGCCGAGCGCATCGGCCGCGTGTCCGCCCGGGACCGCTCTCGGGCGCTCCTCCTCGCGCCGCGTCCCGACGGCGACTTCACGCTCCGCGCGGTCGATGGCCCGGACTACGCCCGCGTCTGGGACGCCGACCTCCTGGCAGCCTTCGCGCCCGCCCTCGCCGCGGACGGCTGGGCCCCGGCGCAGTCCGCGCCGAACCGCGTGGGCCTCTTCTCCTCCGACCGCGACTTCTTCGCCTTCTTCACCCGCGAGGGGCAGGGGTTCCGCCCCACCGGCCACCCGCGTCCGCTTCGGCGTGGGCTGCTCCTGCGCAACTCCGAGGTCGGCGGCATCGCGCTGCGGGCCACCAGCTTCTGGTTCGACGACTTCTGCACCAATCACCACATCTTCGGCGTGACCGATCACCTCGCGCTGCGTGTCCTGCATGTCCGCGGCGGCGAGACCCCGCTGGACCGGCTCCTCGGTCAGTGGGAGGCCTTCGGCGGCCTCGCGCGCCTGGACGAGCCGCCGGCCGAGCTCGACGCCGTCGTCGGCGCCGCGGCCGCCTGGTCCATCACCCACCTCGACCGTTCGTCATCGCGCATGGGAGACGAGCTGGTCGCCGCCATCCTCCCCCTGGCGGAGCTCGCGGGTGCGCGCACGGTCCTCCGGCCGTCCACCATCCGCACGGTCGGCCATCACCTGCGCGCGATGGAGCACCCGATCCACGACGGCGGCCGGGTGTCCTTGTGGTCCTTCGCGGACGCGATGACCCACTGGTCCCAGCGGCACGCCGCCTTCACCGACGCCCGCGCTGGCTACGACGCCGCGATGGGCCGCCTTCTGCGCATCCACGCGGCGCGCGCGCCCTTCTCCGGCCCGCTCTCGCTCGGTGGCGTCAGCCCTTGAGATGGCCCAAGGCGTCCGCGACGGTGCGCAGCAGGCGGTCTGCGCGCATCGGCTTGGGCAAGAAGTGGCGGACGCCCAAGGTCTCCAGGCGCTGAAGCGTGGACTGGGCTTCCAGCCCGGTGCAAGCGAGCACCCGCACCCCGGGCCGGATGCGCTGCAGGGCGGCCACGGTGGCGATGCCATCCATCACGGGCATCATCAAGTCCGTCACCACCAGGGCGTAGGCCTGCGGCCGCCGCGCGAACAGCGAGACGGCCTCCGCGCCGTCCGACGCGGTGTCCACCCGGTAGCCGTGGCCCTCGAGGACGGCCCGGGCGACCGCGAGAATGGCGGACTCATCGTCCACGACGAGGATGAGCTCGCCGGCCCCCCGCGGGGGCGGGCGGGCGGTGGGCGCGTCTGCCTCGCTGGCCCCGGCCTCGGCCGGAAGCAGCACGGTGAAGGTGCTGCCGGCGCCCTCCGCGCTGCGAACCGTCACGGCCCCACCATGCCCGCGCACGATGGACTGCACCGTGCTCAAGCCGAGCCCCGTGCCGTTGCCGAGGTCCTTGGTGGTGAAGAAGGGGTCGAAGATGCGGTGCAGAATGGTGGGCGGGATGCCGGTCCCGGTGTCGGACACGCTCAGGCGCAGGTAGTCGCCCGCCTCCAGGCCCAAGCCGCGCTCAGCGTCCGACTCCTCGAAGCGCACCGCCTCGGCGCGCAGCGTGAGCGTACCGCCGTGCGGCATGGCGTCCCGCGCGTTGACGCACAGGTTGAGGAGGACCTGGTGGATCTGCGTCGGGTCCCCCGAGACGGGCGGCAGCAGGGCCGGCACGTCGACCACGATGCGCAGCGAGCGCGGGAAGGTCTCGCGCACCATCCGCTCGATGTCCCGCAGGATGCGCCCGACGCTCACGAGCACCCGCGCGCCGCTGGCCCCGCGGGCGAAGGTGAGGAGCTGGCCCACGAGGTCCGCCCCCCGCTGCGCCGACGCCTCCAGCATCTCGATGAGCTCGTCGTCTGCCGGGTCCGTCACGGCGGCGCGCACGAGGCCCAGCGACATGAGGATCGGCGCGAGGATGTTGTTGAGGTCGTGGGCGATGCCGCCCGCCAGCGTGCCGAGCCCCTCGACCCGCTGCGCCCGCAGCAGCTGGGCCTCCAGCTCGTGGCGGTCGGTGAGGTCGCTGTGCAGCGCGAGCACGCGGCGCGGCCAGCCGTCCGCCCCGCGCACCAAGCTCCACCGCACCTGCACCCGGCGCTCCGCCCCATCCGGCCGCCGCAGCGCGAACTCACCCTCCCAGTGGCCGGTCGCCAGAAGCGCGGCCTCGGCCGCCGCGCCCAACGCCGGCGGCAAGGGCGCCAGCGCCGCGTAGGGCCGCCCCACGGCGGCCTCCGGCTCCACCCCGAACAGCTCGCCCGCCGCCGGATTGCAGTAGGTCACCTCGCCGTCCATCCGCCGCACGGCGATGGCGTCCCGCGCGTGATCCAGCAGGGTTGCCTGCTCCAAGAGCTGTTGCTGCGCCTCGCCGGCTGCCGTGACGTCGGTGACCCCGCCCAACGCCCGGCGCGGCGCGCCTGAGGGGTCTCGCAGGAGGGTGAAGCGGTCTTCGACGGTCGCGTAGGTGCCATCCGCGCGGCGCAGCCGGTACGCGATGTCCACCGGCACGGGCCCCCCGGCCAGCGCGGCGTCCAATGCTTTGGTGAACGCGGGGGCGTCGTCGGGGTGGATGTGGCGCAGCCACCACGCGCGCCCGGTGCCCTGGGTCGCGTTGGCTTGCATGCCGAACAAGCGCTCGACCCCGGGCGACAGCCAGAGGCGGTCCGCCGCGAGATCGAGGTCCCAGATGCCGTCGCTCGTGACCGTGGCGGCGGCGGCAAAGCGCTCCTCGCGTTCGGCGAGGGCGGCAGCGGCGCGGCGCCGGGCGGTGACGTCGCGCAGGCTCAGCGCAAAGCCGGGGTACGTCGGCCACACCCGGACCTCGAACCAGCGCCCCCGGGACGCATCCTGGCACCCCCCCTCGACCAGCGCGCAGGTGTTCCAGGCGTGGTCGACCAGCGGGAGGATCTGCCCGGTGCACGGCGCGGGCAGGAGCGCCGCCAGCGCCTCTCCGGACAGCGAGGCCTGCGGGCGCCCGACCAGCGCCGCGGCCGCCGCGTTGGCGTGGGTGACGCGCCCCGGGTCGTCGAAGACGATGATGGCGTCGGTCATCGCGTCGAGGGTGCGCGCGAAGCGCGACTCGCTCTCGGCGCGGGCCATGTCGGCCGCCCGGCGCTCGGTGACGTCGCGCGCGACGGCGTACACCAGGCCGTTCGTGGCGTTGGTCTGGGCAGACCACTCCACCCACATCACCCGACCCTCTGCCCCGATGAGCCGGTTGATGAAGTGGCTCAAGGACTGGCCCCGGCCGAGCACCGACATCGCCTGGAGGGTGGGCTCGGCGTCGTCCGGGTGCACGAAGTCAAACACCGACCGCCCGACGATGGCCTCGGCGCTGAGCCCGAGCAGCGCGGCGAAGGTGCGGTTGACACGGCGGTAATGCCCGGAGATGTCCGCCACGCACAGGATGTCCATCGAGAGGTCGAAGAAGCGCGACAGCTCCTGGACGGCGCGCTCCCGGCGGTCCACGTCCTCGGCGACGGCGACCGCAAAGGCGGCTCGCCCCGGGGCCACGGCCATCCGGCTCACGGACAGGTGAACGTAGACCGGCTCGCCCCGCGCGCTCCGCAAGCGGATCACCGCCGAGAAGCTGGGCTCGGCCCCGGACACCAGGGCGTCCCAGTGGGGCAGGACGACGGGGATGTCGCGGAGATCGAGCAGATCCAGCAGCGTGCGCCCCTCGACCTCCTCGGCGGACCGCTCCACCGCGTGGGCGAAGGCCGGGTTGGAGTGGATGACCCTCGCCTCGGCGTCAAGCTCGATGACGCCCACCGTCGCGGCGTCAACGGTGCGGCGCAGGCGCTCCTCGGCCGCGATGCGGGCCCGCTCGGCCGCGCGGGCCTCCGTGACATCCTGCACCGCCACGAGGCAGAGCGCTTGCCCCTCCCAGGTGACCCCGGTGGACGTGAGCACGACGTCGAGGGTGCCGCCGCCGGCGCGCCGGTGGGTGCGCTCGAACGAGTCGCTCGGGTCGCCGGGCCGCGGCGGGGGGCGCGCCGGCCGCGTGGCGCCGGGGTCGATGTCGGGGATCGACAAGGTGCGGAAGGTGTCGGCGTCGTAGCCGTAGAGCGCCTGGGCGGCGGCGTTGGCGCCGACGAAGCGCCCCGCGGCGGGCTCGAGCAGCAGCAACGGGATGGGGTTGTGCTCGAACAGCGCGTTGATGTGGAGGCGATCCGCCTCTTCGCGCGCGCGGCGCCCCTGGTGTTCCAGGAGGTCCCAGGCCTCGCCCACGACGCGCGCGGGGCTGCCCTCGGCGTCGAGCAGGACCTCGGCCTGCGCGACCACGTCCCGCAACCGGCCGTCGGGCTGAATGACCCGAAAAACTGCTTCGAAGCGGCGCTGCGCCGCCCCCTCCTGGACCGCGCGGGAGAAGGCGTCGGCTTCGCCGGGGGGCAGCCGCGCCCGGAGCGCCTCCCGGGTGAGGGAGAAAGCCCCGGGCTCTTCGCCGAACAGCGCCCAGACGCCTTCCGACCAGCCGTGCTCCCCGGTGCGGAGATCCACCGTGAACGGACCGCCCAAGGTCCGGCGGCCGGGGGCTGTGGCGCCCGCGGCGTCGACGGCGGCCGCCAGCGAGCGCCGCAGCTCGAGGTGATCGGCCGCAAGATGGGCGAAGACGTCCAGGGTCGTCGCGTCTTCGGGACGCAGGCCCCGTGCGTTGGCGTCGCACGCCCACAGGTAGCCGAGGCGCAGCCCCTCGTGATCCGTCACCGGACAGCCCGCAAAAAACCCGGTGGGGAGGCCGTCGTCCGACGGGCCCTCGGCGCCGCCCCGGAGCACCCGTCCGCGGGCGTCGATGGCCGCCACCACACCGGCCAACGGCCCCCGCAGGGCCCCCGACAGCGCCACCGGCGATGCCCCGCCGCCAGCAGACACGGCGCACAGAACGGCCTCCGACGCGCCCATTGCGCGCGCGAAGGCCCGGATGAAGCGAAGCAGGTCGGAGTCGGTGGCGGACACGGGGAACGACAGCCGGGGGAGGTGGGCCGCGCGACGGCGGGCGCGGGGGGATGGGGCACGCGGGTGGGGACGCGACCGTGAGCCCGTTGGCCGCGGGAATGGGCCGCAGGCGTAACACCTTGGTGTCGACTCCGGCGATCCCGGAGACCCATCCGCGCGCGGCGCACGCGCGGCGCAGGTCAGCGTGCTGCGAGCCCGTGTCGGCGCGCATCGGCCGCTGTGCGCGACGCCGCGTCGCCCGGCAGTGCGTACCACCCAATCCCCCCGCAGCCGGCGCAGGGGCCCGCGAAGCGCCCCGCGAGGTGGGCCAGCCGCTCGGCGGTCGCCTGCGGGCCCGTCCACCGCTCCAGGAAGCGCGCCTCCGGCCCGATGGGGCCGAGGTCCAGCGCGGAGTGGAGGTCTGCGCAGCACATGACGAGATGGCCGTCCTGCCGGATGACGGGCGTCAACCAGAGCCCGGGGCACGCGGTGCGCCCGCCCTGGTGGGCGTCGTCTTCTTGCCAGGGCCGCCGCTCCCACAGCACGAGGTGCAGCGGCCCCCACGCCCCGGGCCGCAGCCCCGCCGCCGCCACCGCCGCCTCGTAGGCCGCGTCGGCGGCGGCCTGCCCCGCCGCGCCGCCCCCGACGGACAGCCGCTTCACGCACAGCTCGTCCCGCCAGAGCGCGGCGTCGCCCTGGCAGGCCAGGAGGTCGGCCCAGTGGTCCACGAAGGCGCGCAGCTCGGCGGCGTTGCCCTCTTGCACGACGAACTGAAGCTGGACGTTGACCCGGCAGCCCGCGCCGCGCCGCCGCCGCTCGCGGACGAGGTGCCGCACATGCCGCCGCACCCGGGCCAGGGCGTCCTGCCCCTTCACGAAGGCGTAGGCCTCCTCGCTGTGGGCGTCGATGGTCACGACCACGAGCAGCGGGGGAGCCGCGGGCCCGGCCGCGCCCAGCGCGTCGAGGAGGGCATCGATGCGCTCCGGCCCGAAGCGGATGAGGTTGGTGTCCACCCGCAGGTAGTTGACCCGTCCGGCGAGGCGCTGCGCCGCCGCCCCGATCAGGCGGGGCAGGGCCGGGTGCAGGCTCGGGTCCCCGAGCCACTGGAAGATCAGGTGATCGAACTCCACGCCGTCTGCCACGAGCCCGTCGAGGATGGCGTCCCAGCGGTCTGGGCACAGGAAGCCCTTGGGCACGCCGTGCACCGTGTCCCAGCCCTCGAAGTGCGGCGCGCACATCCGGCAGGCGAGGTTGCAGTGATCGGTCGGCTCGACTTGGAGCACGCCATGGCCGCGGAGCTGCACCGCCTCTGGCTAACCGGCTTGACGCTGCCCGCCGGCCGTGCGACCTACTCGAACGGAGCGTTCATGTCCCGTTTGTGGTCCCCGTTCGCCGCCCTCGCGCTGGCCGCCGCCCTGCCCGGCTGCCAAAACGAATGCCAGCAGACCTGCCAGGACATGGCCGCCTACGCCGAGGAATGCGGCCAGGAGTTCCCGCGCGAGCAGCTGCGTCAGTGCCGCAAGGACTTCGCGCGCTCCGCCATCACCGATCGCGGCGAGGACGTCGAGACGGCCCTCCAGGCCTGCGAAGACGCGCGCCCGCTCCTGCGCGAAGAATGGACCTGTGACGACATCGCCGAGTACTTCGACGCCGCCGCTGCCGGCGGCGGCGGGTCCTCCGGCGGAGAAGACACAGGCGCCTGAGTGCCCAATCGGCTCGACGCCCCGCCGCCGTGGGCCCCGCGCCTGGGCCCGGTGCCGCGCGGCTTCGGGCTGGCGCTCGCGGCGCTGGGAGCCGCCGCGCTCGGGATGGTGGCGCCGGTGTTGGGCGCCTTCGACGCCCGCCTGATCGGCGATGGTCTTCGGCCGGACGTCGGGCACACGGCCTCCTTCGCGTGGTGGGTGCACACGGACGGCCTGCTCTCGCTTGGCGCGTCGGCCCGCCTCGCCTGGCCGGCCCGCCTGGACCGCCTCGCCCTCTCGGGCTTCCCGCTGGACTTGCTCACCGCGCGCCCCTTCTACGCGCTGCTGGGCCCGGTGGCCGGCCTGAACGCCTGGCTCACCACGATCCTCTGGTCCCTCGGCGCCTCGGTCGCCTGGCTCGCCGCGCGCTGGTGGCGCTCGGCGGCCGCCGGCTTCGCGGCTGGCGTCTGCGCGATGACGAGCAGCGTGCTTGTCTGGGAGGTGGTGGACGGCCGTCCGAATGGCGTGTTCTCCACGGTCTTCCTCGTGCTCGGCCTCGGGCTGCTCGCCGACGCCTTGCTCACCCAGCGCAGCCGCACCGCGCTGGCGGCCGGGCTGTGCTTCGGGGCCTGCGCCCTCGCCTGGTGGTTCGGCGGGGTGCTCGTCGTCCTCGGCTCCTTGGTGCTCATCGCGCTCACCCGGGCCGAGCGGCGGCCCGTGCTGCGCGTCTGCCTCGACGTCGCGGGGCCGGTCATCGTGCTCATCGTCGCGCCCCTCGCCTACCAGGTGCTGCGCCTGGACCAGCAGCCCGGCGTCTCCTACTCGCCCTGGACGGTCCTGCGGCACGGCGGCGCCGAGCTGCTCTTGGCAGATCTCGTGGAGCGCCGCGCGCTCTCTTGGGCGGACATCGGCTCCGGGCACATCGCCGCCCGTCCGCTGTTGCTCGCGTTCGCCGCCGTCGGCATGCTCGTCGGCCCCGGCCGCCGCCGCGCCGCGCCCCTGGCCTGGCTCGCCATTGGCGGCGCGCTCGCCACCGGGCCCTGGTGGGGCGAGATCGGCGATGTCCCCATCCCTGGGCCGTTCTTGTTCCTGCTCGAGCTGCCGCTCATCGGGCGCTGGTGGTGGCCCGAGCGCGCGTGGTTCCTCGCCGCGCCGGCCCTCGCGCTGTTCGTCGGGGCCGCTGTCGCCCGCGTGGGGCGCCGCCGCCCGCTGCTCGCCTGGGCGCTGGGCGCCGTGCTCTTCGCCGAAGCGATGCTGCAAACCCCCACCTTGCCCGTGCCCACCTGGGACGGCCGCCCCTCGCCGCTCGCCCGCGCCCTGGCCGCCCGCGGGGGCTCCCCCGTGCTCGTCTTGCCCTCTCCCGCCGGAGTGTTGCGCCTTGACACCCGCATCCTCTACGATCAGGTGTACCACGGGCGTCCGCTCGTCAACGGGCCGCTGCATCCGTCCGCCGACAACGCGCCCGGCCCGTGGCGCTCGCTCGCCCAAGAGCCGGCGCTCAAGCACCTGTTCGGCTGCGAAACCCTCACCCCACCCGATGGTGTCGGCAGGACGAGCCCTGAGGCCCTGCGCGCGTCGTTGCGCCTCTTCGGGCTCAACGAGGTCGTGGTGGACCCGCGGGCCTTCACCAACCCGCAAGGCGAGCCCAGCGTCTACCGTTCTTGTATCGAGGCGCTGCTCGGAGAGCCCGACGATGCCTGGGGCGGCCATGTCGTCTACACCCTCGAAGACGACATCTCCCTCGCGGAGATGGGCGCCGCCGCCGGGCCCCCGCCGGGAAGCGAGGGGTTCGACGAGGCCGCCGCCTGGGAAGACGGGGAGCTGCCCACCGGCGGCCCGATGCCGGGAGACGTCCCCGCGCCGTGGGAGCGCCCCGCGCGGGAGCGCGGCCGGGAGCCTGCGGGCGGGCCGGGTCCAGGGTTGGAACCCTGACCTCGGTCCCTCGGCGGGGCGGAGTGGCCGCCGGCCGTCGCCGGGCCTGTCCGCCGGGTCGGGGGCCGCCGGCTCTGGTCCCTGCCGCGCCGCGGCGGCGGCTCCCGGCCGGGGCAGGAGAAAGGAAGGGGGCGTTACGGGGGAAACCGTGGGTTTCCCCTGTCCCCTGACGGGATGGCCGTCAGCGGTCCGCCACCGCGTAGGGGAAGCGGCCGGCGACGAGGCGGCCGAGGTCCACCAGGGGC
>JBEIVK010000098.1:0-9795 GCA_040373935.1 Alphaproteobacteria bacterium | reverse complement strand
GCCCGCCCCGCGCACCGGCCCTGCGGGCCGCCGGCTCGGGTCCCTGCCGCGCTGGCGCCGCCGCGGGTGGCCTACCCTTCGAACACGGCGTCCACGAGGTCCAAGCCGCGGTCGATGATCGCGAAGCCCTCGCAGAGCTGCTCCTCCGTGATGCACAGCGGCGGATTGCACATGATGCCGCTCGGCCGCAAGAACGTGAACAGCCCCTCCTGCCGGAAGAACGCGCCCAGCTTGCCCATGACCGGGTGAGACCCGCCGTAGCCGCAGAGCGGCGTGCCGGCGGCGTCCCGGCGGAGGTCCAAGGTGCCAAAGAGGCCGATCGCCCGGCCCTCTGCCACCGACGGGTGCCGCGCCTGGAGCCGCGCCATCTCGCGCTTCATCACCGCCTCCATGCGGGCGGCATTGCCGACGAGGTCCTCCTCCTCCATGACGTCGAGCACCGCCATCGCCACCGCGAGGCAGTACGGGTGCGCGTTGTAGGTGAGGCCGCCCCAGAACACGTTCTCGCGGAAGTGGTCCGCGATGCGGTCCGAGACGGCCATCGCGCCCAAGGGCACGTAGGAGCTGGTGAGCCCCTTGGCCATCGTCAGCACGTCGGGCACGATGCCGCCGTGCTCGAACGCGAAGGTGCGCCCGGTGCGCCCGAAGCCCGCCATCACCTCGTCGCACACGAGCAGGATGCCGTGCTGCTCCAGCAGGGCCTTGAGCCCCTGGAGATAGCCGCGGGGCGGCGGCAGGATGCCGTTGGTCCCCGTCACCGTCTCGATGAACATCGCGGCGATGGTGTGCGGGCCCTCGTAGTCGATGACCTCTGCGAGATAGGTGAGGTTGTTGCGGGTGATCTCGTCTTCGTTTTCCCCGAAGGAGTACCGGTAGGGCCGCGGGTCCATCACCCGGATGACCCCGGGCATGCCCGGCTCGTTGGCCCAGCGCCGGTTGTCGCCCGTGAGCTGCAGCGTGGCGTTGGTGCCGCCGTGGTACGACCGGTAGCGGCTCAAGATCTTCGGCCGCCCCGTGAACATCTTCACGGCCTTGATCGCCGACTCATTGGCCTCGGCCCCACCCAGCGTGAAGAAGGTCGTGTTGAGGTGGCCCGGCATCATCTCGGCGAGACGCCGCCCGATGCGCGCCCGCACCTCCGTCGCCGCCCCCGGGTACGCGAAGATGAGCCCCTCGGCGGCGTCCTTCATCGCCTGCACCACCTTCGGGTGCGAGTGGCCGATGTTCACGCTCATGAGCTGGCTGTTGAAGTCCAGCACCCGCTGCCCATCCGGGGTGTAGAGGTACACCCCCTCGGCCCGCGCGACGGGCAGCGGGCTCACCTTCCCCGTGGCCGACCAGGAGTACAGGGTGTAGCGCTGGCAATCCTCGATCATCTGGGCGGCGGAGAGCGGCGGGAGCGTGGGCACGGGGTCCTCGGGCGGGCGGTCAGGGCAGGGCGGAAGGCAGAACGACGGGCAGAAGCGGGCCGCCGGCCTGGCCAGCGGCGGGGCGGATCAGGACATCCACGTCCAGTCGGACTGCAGGGCCCACTTGGACGTGACCTTGCGGGCGCGGGTCCAGAAGCGGAAGCCGTCCCAGCCCGTGAGGTTGCCGTGGCCGAACGCCGAGTCGTTCCAGCCGGCGAAGCCGAAGGGCTCGCGCGGCACCGGCACGCCCACGTTCACCCCGCACATCCCCGCCTCCACGCGCCCCATCACGTAGCGCGCCACCGCCCCGCTCGTCGTGAACACGCTGCTCGCGTTGCCGTAGGGGTTGGCGTTCTCGATGGCGATGGCCTCGTCCACCGTGGCGACCCGGACGATCGACAACACCGGGCCGAAGATCTCCTCGCAGCCCGCCGGCATGTCCGGCCGCACGCGGTCCAGGATGGTCGGGCCCACCCAGTAGCCGCCGGCGTCGGCGGAGGCCCCGCGGCCGTCCAGGCGCACCACAGCGCCCTCTTCGGCGGCCCGGGTGATGGCCCCCGTGATGCGCGCGTGGGCCGCCGCGCTGATGACCGGCCCCATGTCCACGCCCGTCCGCAGCCGCCCAGCCTTCTCGACGATGGCGTCCAGCACGCGCTCGCAATCGCCCACCGCGACCAGCACGCTCGCCGCCATGCACCGCTGCCCGGCGCAGCCCGCGAACGACGCCACGATGTTCTCCGCCGAGAGGTCCACGTCGGCGTCGGGGACGACGATGAGATGGTTCTTGGCGCCGCCGAGGCAGAGCGCGCGCTTGCCCGCCGCCGAGGCCCGCCCGTACACGAGCTTGGCGACCCGCGTGCTGCCGACGAAGCCGAGCGCGCGGATGCGCGGGTGGTCGCAGAGCGCCTCGACCACCGGCTGCGTCCCGTTCACGATGTTAAAGATGCCGTCCGGAAGGCCGGCCTCGCGCAGCAGGACCGCGAGCCGCTGCGTGGAGAGCGGCACGCGCTCCGAGGGCTTCAGCACGAAGGCGTTGCCGCCCACGAGGGCCTGCGGCAGCATCCACAAGGGAACCATCAGCGGGAAGTTGAAGGGCGTCACGCCAGCCACGACGCCCAGCGGCTCGTAGGTCTCGGCGCAGTTCACGCCCTTGGAGACGTCGATCTGCCCGCCCGCCGCGAGGTTGGCGAGCGAGCACCCGAACTCCACGCATTCGATGGCCTTCTCGACCTCGGCCCGCGCCTCGGCGTAGACCTTGCCGTTCTCGTGCGACACGAGCCACGTGAGCGACTCGATCTCGGCCGCCATGCGCTCGCGCAGCCGGTAGAACACCTGGGCGCGGTCCCGCACCGGCAGCGCGCGCCACGCCGGCAGCGCCGCCTCGGCGGCCTTCACCGCGGCGTCGACGTCTGCCGCCCCCGAGAGGTGCACCTGGGCCATCACGGCGCCATGCCGCGGGTTGTGGACCGGCAAGGTGCCGGCGTCGACCTGCGGGGACACGAAGGCCCCGCCGATGAAGTTGCGCGCGTCGGCGCACGGCGTGAAGGCCGCCGAGGTGGCGGCGAAGGGCGGGAAGCTCACGGGGACTCCGGGGCGGCGGCGGCCGAAGCGCCGGGCGCCAAGCGCATGAACAGCAGGTACAAGCCGGCCGCCAGCAGGACGCCGACGAACCACGCGTAGGTGTAGAGGGTGTCGAAGATCGGCGGGATGACGCCGTCGCCGAAGGCGCCGGCCTGGTGCAAGAAGCCGGGCACGTTCGGCAGCACGGCAAGGCCAAAAGCCGCGAGCGCCGCCGGGTTGTAGCCCCCGCGGTAGGTGTACGGCCCCTGCTCCCGGAAGAGCCCGTCGATGTCCAACCGCATGCGGCGCAACAGGAAGTAGTCGGCCAGCAGCACGCCGATGATCGGCCCCAGCAGCGCCGAATACCCCACCAGCCACGTGAAGATGTAGCCGCTCGTGCTGGCGATGAGCTTCCACGGCAGGATGGCGAAGCCGATGCCTGCCGTGACGAAGCCGCCGGTGCGGAAGCTCACGCGCTGCGGCGCGAGGTTGATGAGCGCGTTGGCCGGCGACACCACGTTGGCCGCGATGTTCGTCGAGAGCGTCGCCACCGCCAGCGCGAACAGGGACAAAAAGACCGTTGCGCCGCCGCCGATCATCCCGGCCAGGACCGTCGGGTCCCACACCGGCTCGTGCAGCGCGCCCGTCACCGGGTCCCGGAAAATGACCGTCGTCGCCGCCGTCACGGCCACGCTGATGAACGCGAAGAGCGTCATCGTCGTGGGCAGGCCGATCGCTTGGCCCAAGGCTTGGTCCCGCTGGGAGCGGGCGTAGCGCGTGAAGTCCGGGATGTTGAGCGAGAGCGTGGCCCAGAACCCCACCATCGCGGTGAGCGAGGGCACGAACACCGACAGGAACTCGCCCTCGCGCCGCCCGCCCGGCCCGAAGGCGCTCGGCATCTGCAGCATGGCGTCAAAGCCGCCCGCCGTGACGTAGGCCCAGCCCAACAGCGCCAACCCCACCGCGATGAGAAACGGGGCCGCGAGGGTCTCCAGCAGCCGGATGCTCTCGACGCCGCGGTGGATGATCGCGACCTGCAGCGCCCAGAACGCCACAAAGCAGCCGAACTCGCCGGCGTTGATGTCGAGCAAGGGGATGTCCGGGCCGACCAGCGCGTCCCCCGCCAGCACGTTGATGAGCTGGTAGATGGCGAAGCCGCCGAACCACGTCTGGATGCCGAACCACCCGCAGGCGACCAGCGCGCGCAGCACCGACGGGATGTGCGCGCCCTTCACGCCAAAGCTCGCGCGGGCCAGCACCGGGAAGGGCACGCCGTACCGCGCGCCGGCGTGGCCGTTGAGGATCATCGGCACCAGCACGATGACATTGCCGAGCAGGATGGTGAGCACGGCCTGCCACCAGTTCATCCCCTCGCTGACCAGCCCGCCCGCCAACGTGTACGTCGGCACGCAGACGACCATGCCGATCCACAGGCTCGCCATGTGCATCGTCGACCACTGCCGCTCGGCCGGGCCGGTGGGGCGAAGGTCGTCGTTGATGAGCCCCGGGTCTGGCGCGCGGGGGCCCGGCGTGGCCGCCTCCACCGCCTAGCCCCGCACGACGGGCGTGGGCTCGGCCAGCGCGTTGCGCCGCTGCTGCGCCGCCCAGAAGGGCGCGAACGGCGGACGCTCCACGTAGCGGCCCGCCCCGCGCACGGTCTGCAGCGCGCCGTCCTTCCACACCACGCGGCCGCGGGAAATGGTCACCGCGGCGTTGCCCGTGACCTCCATGCCCTCGTAGATGTTGAAGTCGATCTGCTGGTGGTGCGTCGCCGCCGAGATCGTCCGCGTCCGGGCCGGATCCCACACCACCACGTCGGCGTCGGCGCCCGGCACCAGCGCGCCCTTGCGCGGGTGGATGTTGAAGATGCGCGCCGTGTTCGTCGACGTCACCGCCACGAACTGCGACGGCGTGAGCCGCCCGGTGCGCACGCCGTGGTGCCACAGCACGCTCATGCGGTCCTCGATGCCGCCGGTGCCGTTGGGGATCTTGCGGAAGTCGTGCCGCCCCATCTCCTTCTGCGGCGTGCAGAAGCAGCAGTGGTCCGTCGCGGTGGTCTGCAGCATCCCGGCTTGCAAGCCGCGCCACAGCGCCTCCTGGTGCTCCTTGGACCGGAAGGGCGGCGACATCACGTAGTGCGCGGCGGACCGCCAATCCGGGTTGCGGTACACCGAGTCGTCGATGACGAGATGCTGCGCCAGCACCTCAGCGAAGACCTGCTGCCCCTCGAGCCGGGCGCGGGTGACGGCCTCCAGCGCGTCGATGCAGGAGGTGTGCACGAGGTACACCGGCACGCCCAGCACCTCGGCGATGCGAATGGCGCGGTTGGCCGCCTCCCCCTCGACCTCGGGCGGCCGCGACAGCGGGTGGCCCTCCGGCCCGTGGATGCCCTTCTCGAAGATGTCCTTCTGGAGAACATAGACCAGCTCGCCGTTCTCGGCGTGCAGCGTCGCCAACGCGCCCAGCTCGCGGCAGCGCTTGAAGCTGTTCACCAGCGTCTCGTCGTCGCACATGATGGCGTTCTTGTAGGCCATGAAGTGCTTGAACGAGTTGACGCCGCGCTTCGCCACGAGCTCGCCCATGTCGGCCCGCACCGACTCGTCCCACCACGTCACCGCCACGTGGAACGAGTAGTCACACGCCGCTTTCTCCGCCCATCCCCGCCAGGCGTCGTAGGCCTCCAGCAGCCGCTGCCCCGGGTTCGGGATGACGAAGTCGATGACCATCGTCGTGCCGCCGGCCGCCGCCGCCGAGGTCCCGGAGAAAAAGTCCTCCGACGCCACCGTGCCCATGAACGGCAGCTCCATGTGGGTGTGCGGGTCGATGCCGCCCGGCATGACGTAGGCGCCGCCCGCGTCGATGATCTCGGCCCCAGCCGGCGCCTCCAGCGACGGCCCCACCGCCGCGATCTTCTCGCCGGCGATGAGGAGATCCCCGCGGTACTCGCCGTCGGCCGTGACCAGCGTGCCGCCCCGAATCAGGATGTGCGTCATGGTGTCTCCCCGCGCAGGTGCGCCGCGCCCGGTGGTGTCAGTGGGGGTTCGCGTTCAGTGGGGCTTGGGGTTGGTGAGGTCTTCGTAGGCGTCCGGGCGGCGGTCCCGGTAGAACTGCCAGGTCTTGCGGACCTCGTCGATGAGGGAGAGGTCGAGATCGGCCACCACCAGCTCGTCCTGGTCCCGGCTGCCCATCGCCTCGAACTGCCCGCGCGGGTTCACGAAGTAGGACTGCCCGTAGAACTCGCCGATGTTCCACGGCCCTTCCTTGCCGACCCGGTTGATGGCGCCGACGAAGTAGGTGTTGGCCACCGCCGCCGCCGGCTGCTCCAGCTTCCACAGGTACTCGGACAGCCCGGCCACCGTCGCCGACGGGTTGAACACGATCTCCGCGCCGTTGAGGCCGAGCGCGCGCCAGCCCTCGGGGAAGTGGCGGTCGTAACAGATGTACACGCCCACCCGGGCGTACTTCGTGTCGAACACCGGGTACCCACCGTTGCCCGGCGTGAAGAAGTACTTCTCCCAGAACCCGGAGGTCTGCGGGATGTGCTGCTTGCGGTACTTGCCGAGGTAGGTGCCGTCCGCGTCGATGACCGCCGCCGTGCTGTAGTAGATGCCGCGCCCGGCCTTCTCATAGACCGGCACGACGATGACCATCTCGTACTTGCGCGCGTAGGCCGCGAGGAGCTCCGTCGTCGGGCCGGGGACCGTCTCCGCGGCGTCGTACCAGCGCTTGTCCTGGCCCGGGCAGAAGTACGGGCCGTTGAAGATCTCCTGCAAGCAGAGGATCTGCACGCCGCGCGCCCCCGCCGCGTCGATGAGCGGCAGGTGCTTGTCGAGCATGGCCTGCTGGATCTCGGCGACCGACTTGGACTCGTCGTTGACCGGGTTGCTGCACTGGATGAGGCCGCAGCGGACGACCTGCGGGGCGGGCTTGGACACGGAGACTCCTGCAGAGGGGATTCGGACGACGACAGCGCGGCGGCGCAGCCCCTCGCGGGGCCGCGGCCGTCCTCAGTGACTGCCCTTCTTGGGGCGCAGCGACGCGCCTTCCGTGAGGTGTTGGTTCCAGGTGGCCGGCGCGAAGCCGTTGGAGACCGGCTCCATCGTGATGCAGCTCTCCACCGGGCAGACGATCTGGCAGAGGTTGCAGCCCACGCACTCCGACTCGTCCACCGTCGGCACGCGCACGCCGCGCCCGGCCTGCACGGCCAAGCCCGGGTGGATGCACTGGTGGGCGCCATCGTGGCAGGCCGTCACGCACAGGTTGCAGCCGATGCACTTGTCGGCGTCGATGCGGGCCACCGTCTCGTGGTTGAGGTCCAGCTCGCCCCACTCGGTGTAGTGCCGCACCGAGCGGCCGACCATCTCGTCCAGCGTGGCGAAGCCGTGCTGGCGCATGAAGTCCTCGAGCCCCTCGATCATGTCGCCCACGATGCCGAAGCCGCGCAGCATGACCTCGGTGCACACCTGCACCGAGCTCGACCCGAGCAGCAGGAACTCGACGGCGTGCTGCCAGTTGGCGACGCCCCCGATGCCCGAGATCGGCAAGCCGAAGCGGCTGTCGCGGGCCAGCGCCGCCACCATGTGCAGCGCGATGGGCCGCACCGCCACGCCGCAGTAGCCGCCGTTGGTGGAGCGGTCTGCCACCATCGGCCGCGGGACCAGGGTGTCGAGGTCCACCCCGATGATCGACTTGATCGTGTTGATGAGCGACACGCCGTCCGCCCCCCCCCGCTGCGCGGCGAGCCCGTGCGGCACGATGTCCCCCACGTTGGGCGTGAGCTTGACCAGCACCGGCACCCGCGCGAACTCCTTGGCCCACGACGTGATGCGCTCATTGACCTTGGGCTCCTGGCCCACCGCCGAGCCCATGCCCCGCTCGCACATGCCGTGCGGGCAGCCGAAGTTGAGCTCGATGCCGTCGCAGCCGGCGTCCTCGCTGCGCGCGATGATCTCCTTCCACTCCTCGCGCGTCTCGACCATCAGCGACGCGATGACCGCGTGCTTCGGGAAGCGCTTCTTCACCTCGGCGATCTCGCGGAAGTTGGACTCCAGCGGCCGATCCGTGATGAGCTCGATGTTGTTGAAGCCCACGCCGTTGCGGCCGTGCCACCCGATCGCGCCAAAGCGGCTCGACACGTTCTGGATGGGCTGCCCCAGGGTCTTCCAGACGGCGCCGCCCCAGCCGGCGTCGAAGGCGCGCATGATCTGCGGGCCGGAGTTGGTGGGCGGCGCGCTCGCCAGCCAGAACGGGTTGGGAGACCGAATGCCCCCGGTGTTGCTCGACAAATCCGGCATCAGCGCACCTCGGAGAGGGAGCCCAACAGTTCGTGCATCGCCACCGCGGCGTCCCGCCCCTCGGCCACCGCGTTGACGACCTCCCGGCCGCCATTCCGGCAGTCCCCGCCCGCGAAGACCCGCGGGTGGCCCGTGCGCCCCGCGGCGTCCGTGACGATGCGCCCGCCCGCCGTCTCCACGCCGGGCAGCCCCGCCACCAGCGCGTCGAGCCGCGCCTGCCCGATGGCGAGCAGCACGAGGTCGGCCCCCAGCGTCTCCTCGGTGCCCGGGATCGGACGCTTCGCGGCGTCCATCGCCTGCACCCGCAGCCCCTCCACCCGCGCGTCGCCCGCGAAGCCCACCGGGGCCACGCGGAAGCGCCCGCGCACGCCCAGCTGCTTGGCCGCCGCCCACTCGTGCGCGTAGCCGCTCATCCCCGCCTCGTCGCCGCGGTAGGCCAGCGTCACGTCAGGCACGCCCAGCCCCGCCAGCTCGCGCACCGCGTCCATGGCCGTGTTGCCACCGCCGACGACCACCGCCCGCCGCACGGCGGAGAGGTCCACCTGGCCCAGCTTCATGCGCTCGATGAAGTCCACCGCGCCTTCGACGCCCGGCAGACCGGCCCCCGGCAGCGCCAGGACGCTGTCCGCCCCCAGGCCAAACCCGAGGAACAACGCGTCGTGCCGCGCGAGCAGGGCCTCCCAGCCCAGGGCCGCCGGCACTGCCACGCCGAGGGCCAGCTCCACCCCGCCGATGGCCAGCACGCGCTCGGCCTCGGCCACGGCATCGGCCGCCGGCATCTTGTAGGGCGCCACGCCCGTCGTGTGCAGGCCGCCGACGACCTCCCGGCGGTCGTAGATCGTGACCCGGTGGCCAAAGCGCCGCAGCCGGTGCGCCGCCGCGAGGCTCGCCGGCCCCGCGCCGATGAGCCCCACCGAACGCCCCGTATCCGCGCCCGCCGTGTAGAAGGACCAGCCCGCCTCCGCCGCCGCGTCCGTCGCGTAGCGCTGCAGCTTGCCGATCTGGATGGGCGGCAGGTCCAGGTGGTTGTACACGCAGTCGCCCACGCACAGCACCTCGACCGGGCACACCCGCGCGCAGCCCTGCCCGAAGATGTTGGCGTCCAGGATGACCCGGGCCGCCCCGCGCACGTTGCCCGTGGCGATGCGCCGGATGAACCCCGGAATGTCGATGCTCGTCGGGCACGCGCGAATGCACGGCGCCTCGGTGCAGCCAAGGCAGCGGTTGGCCTCCACCGCCGCCTGTTGCGGCGTCAGCGGCGGCTTCCCATCGGGGAGCGCGAGTTCGGTGCGGTCAGGGGCCAGCGGGCGCATCCGCCCTCCGTGCAAGTCGTTGCCCCGCCCCAGAGCGGGCGCGCGGCGGCCCGGCGAACGGGCGCTTGCATCCTGCCACACAACCGACACAGAACGGCCTGCACGCGCAGGAACCCTCCGTATCCATTCCTTCGAGTACGTCCGATCCGTTGCTTCGCCTGTCTGTTTTCGGGCGGCCGCCGGCGCTGCCGCGCCGGCGCCGGGCCCTCCCGCCGGGTC
>JBEIVK010000875.1:0-1828 GCA_040373935.1 Alphaproteobacteria bacterium | reverse complement strand
TGGACCCGCGCGACGAGCCGCAGCCCTACCAAGAGCTGTACGAGCGCTGCCTGCACGCCAAGATCTCGCTGTCCACCAAGCCCAAGGCGGTCATCCCGGTCAACTACCGCGGCCACCGCATGGTCGTGACGGTGACGCGCGAGGAGTTCGAGCAGGCCTCGGCAGACCTCGTCGAGCAGTGCGCCGAGACCTGCAACCTCGTCCTGGACAAGGCCGGCCTGCGCTGGGCCGATCTCGACGAAGTGCTGCTCGTCGGCGGCAGCACGCGCATGCCGATGATCCGCGACACCCTCCGGCGGCTCGCCGGGCGCGTGGAGGCCTCCGGCGTCAACCCCGAGGAGTGCGTGAGCCTCGGCGCCGCGCTCGCGGGCGTGCTGCGCCACCGCCCGGACCACCCGGCGCTCGTCCCGCACCGCCAGGCCCTCGCCCGGCGCGCGCAGGGCACGTCCGCCGGCACCGCCGGCCCAGAGCCCTCGCTGGCGTCGCCCGATCCCACCGTCCCCGACCGCCCGGCAGCGCCGCCGCCCGCAGAGCCTGTCGGCTACATCGGTCTGCCGCCCGTGCGGATCACGGACGTCACGACGCACCCGCTGGGCATCGTCGTGCTCGACCGCAACCACGTCGAGCGCGTGGTCGCGCTCATCCCGGAGGCCACGCCGGTCCCCACCGAGAAGCGCGGCCGCTTCGCCTACGCCTACGACAACATGACCGCCGTTCGTGTCGAGGTCACCGAAGGTCACGGGCGCACCCGTGACGATGTGAAGGTCGTCGGCGAGGTCATTCTCGAGAACCTCCCGCCCCGGCCCAAGGGCACGCCCATCGAGGTCGTGTATCGCTACGGGCTGAATCAGATCCTTGAGATTGACGTGGTGGACGTCGAAACCAACGAGACGCGCGGCGCGCGCATCGACCTCCGCGGCGGCATGGGACGGGTCGCGGTCGAGGCGGCACGGGAAAAGGTCGCGCGCTTCCAGGTGCACTGAGGCTCCGCGCGGGGCACCGGCTCCGCGCGGTTGCTCCGGCTGCCCCCAGGCGCTACGAGGACGGCAGGCAGGAGCCGATGGACGCACGCGCGCTCGACGAGATCCAGCGCTTCCTCAGGGCCGTCGGAAAGGAGTCCCTTTTCGACTACTATTCCGTGCGCGCGGACGCCCCCGACGACGTCATCGCCGCCGCGCTTCGCGACAAGCGGGCCTGGGCGCAAGGCCAGCAGAGCAACCCGAAGTATCGGCAAGAGGCCGTCTGGGTCATCAAAAACAGCGGCCTCAGCCGCCGCGCCCTGATCGACGAGCGCGCGGCCTACCTCGACGCGCTGCGCAGCGGAGAAGAGAGCCGCCAAGCCCAAGTGCTCGCGCTCTTCATCCAGGGCAGCCTCGCCGACGGCGTCCTCACCCCCTCCGCCGAGGCCGCCATCCGGCAGCAAGGCCAGCGGCTCGGACTGGCGCCCTCACGCGTCGACGCCGCCATCGAGGCCCAACTTCGGCAGTCCGGCGCCGTGCGCACCACCCCGGCCCCTCCGGCCGACCCGTGGGCCGAGCTTGGCCTCCCCCGCGGTGCAGACCGCGCGGCCATCGAGCAGGCCTACGACGAGAAGTCCGCGTTCGCCCGAAGAAACCCGGACGGCCGCGTGAGCGGCGAGCTCCTCGCCCGCCTCGACGCCGCCCGCCAAGCCGCGCTCGCCCGTCCAGAGGCCCCCACCGAGGTGGTCGCGCCGGCATCGCCCACCCCTGTCGTCTCGGCCTCGCCTTCGGAGGGCAGGGGGGCGCCCGCAGGCCCCTCGCCCGCCGCGCCCGTCGCGGCGCCCCCCCGCAACGCCCCCGCGTCGCCT
>JBEIVK010000578.1:0-3065 GCA_040373935.1 Alphaproteobacteria bacterium | reverse complement strand
GTGGCCCCGGGCCGGGGGCCGGGCGCGCCCCTCAAAACACCAGCACGACCCCGCCGCCCACCGCCGCGAGGCCCGCGCCGAGCGCGACCAGCGCGGTGTTGCGCCGCGGCACGATGACCTGCGCGTGGTAGGCCTCCGCCGCCGCGTCGCTCGCGAAGTCTCCGTCCAGGTAGAGCGAGCGGTAGATCCCGGCCGTCCGGGCGAGCAGCGCACCGCCGAAGACCGTGCTGGCGCCGCCGACGCCGACGAGGCTCCAGCCGGCCACCTGCCGCCCCCGCCCGCCGGGCTTCAGCGTGAGCGAGACGGTGGCCGCCTCGCCGGGGGCCAGCTCGAACGCCTGCTGGACGTTGCGGTAGCCGTCGAGGGTGGCGGCGAGGCGGTGGCTGCCGGGCGCGAGGCTGGGCACCGTGCGCGGGCCCGGGCCGAGCACCGTGCCGTCGAGGCTGAGCACGGCCTGGGCGGGGGTGAGGACGACCGTCAGGCTGGCCGGGGCGGGGCCAGCCCCGCCGGCCGCGGCGAGGGAGAGCGGGACCACCAGCTCGTCGCCGTAGCCCACCTGCACGGTGAGGACCGCGGGCGTGTGGCCGGCCCGGCTCGCGGCGAGGGTGCGGGGGCCGCAGCCGACGGCGAGCGGCTGCCCGGCCACGACGGCGGCGCCGTCCACGGTGACCTCGGCGTCCCCCGGCGTGACCTGCACGGTGAGGGTGCCGCCGCCGTCCACCAGCGGGATGAGGCGCTCTTCGGTGCGGCCGTCCAGGATGCGCACGGCGGCCTCGCCGCGGCTGCACGCGCCCTGCAGGGTGACCGCGTGCAAGCCCGCCGGCAGGTTGGCCACAGTGGCCGGCGTGAACAGCCCCGTGTCGGCGCCGTCCACGAAGATGCGGGCGCCCGACGGCTCGGAGCGCACGGTGAGGCTGCCGGCGGCGAAGGCGGTGCCGGCGAACAAAAGGGGGAGCACGGTCAGTCCTCGTCGATGCGGAGGGGGGCGCCCACGCCGGCGCCGCTGATGGTGCGGAGCTCGGCGCGGTTCCACGGGAGAGGGTCGCTCGTGAAGCGGGTGTAGGCGTAGATGCGGGCCTCGACCTCGGCGTAGCCGCCGTCCCAGTCGAAGTCCTCGATCGCCGCGTCCGGGATGTCGAAGCGGCCGTCGTTGCTGGCGACGCAGAGGGCGATGGCGTCGGAGTAGCGGTCCGACAGCGCGATGAGCACGAAGTCGGCCGAGAGCCCCGTCGTCGCCCACTGGAAGCGCACGTTGCCGCGCGTGAGGCGCGACGTGCCCGCCAAAAAGCCCGTGGGAGCCGTGACCGTGGGCGGCGTGCCCCAGGAGACGGCGTCGGCCACCGAGATCTCCGGCCAGAGAAGCCCGGCGGGGGCCTCCACGCTGGCGCTGCTGCCGAGCAGCCCGGCCCAGGAGGCGTCCTCGTCGAAGAGGTAGTAGTCGCCGTAGTCGACGTCGTAGGGGAGGTCCACGTCGCCCAGCACGCTGCCAAGCGCGACGCCGTCCACCGCCTCGACGATGGTGGGCCAGCCGTCGCCCTGGGTGCAGGAGTCCAGGCCGTCCGCGTAGACGGCGTCGAGGGTGAGATCGACCGGGACCTCGGGGAACGCGAAGGAGGCCGTGAACTCGACGGTGGACGCGCTGCCCTCGGAGAAGGTGAGGACGCTGCTGTCGCCGAGGAGCAAGGCCAGCCCGGCGGCGTCCTCCCAATAGGTGAAGGATTCGGGCAGCTCTGCGGTGTGGGCGCTGGACTCGACGCGCACGGCCACCGGGCCGGTGGTGCCCGGGGCGGCCGGCGTGCGGAAGGTGAGGGCGTCACCCGTGACCGACAGGACCGTGGCGGCGCGGCCGTCCACGCGCACGCGGGCGTCGCTCGGGAAGGGGCCGCCCGTGAGCACGACCTCCTGGCCGCCGGCGTTGGTGCCGTCCGCGGGGGCCAGCGCGTCGAGGGAGAAGGCGCCGCCGCCGTCTCCGCCGCCATCGGCCCCGCCGCCGTCTGCGCCGTCTGCGCCGTCGGCACCATCCGCGCCGTCCGCGCCGTCGGCCCCATCCGCGCCATCCGCGCCGTCGGCCCCATCCGCGCCGTCGGCCCCATCTGCGCCGTCGGCCCCATCCGCGCCGTCGGCCCCGTCCGCCGCGCCGCTGTCGGTGCTGCCATCCACGCCGCCGCCGGCGAGGTCGTCGTCCGTCTTCAAGTCCACGGGCGGGAAGCAAGCGACAGCGAGCGGCAGGACCGAGACGACGAACAGGTGACGCACGGGACTCTCCATGGGTACAACCGGGGCCATTATCCCGATCCGTTCGCGATCCGCCCGATCGGCCCCTGTGACGTTTCGCGCACGCCGCAGGGCCCGCGCCCCGCGCGGCGCCGGCCGCGCCCCCGCGCTATTTGAGGTCCCATGCGCTGGCCCGCCCTCCTCGCGCAGTCCGTGCTGCTCGCCGCCGTGGCGAGCTGGCCCCTGCTGCGCGCCCCGGCCAGCGCGGCGATCGGCGCCCCCGAAGGCGACGTGCCCAAGCACCTGTGGACGCTGTGGTGGATGCGCGCCGAGGCCCTCCACGGCCTACCCGGCCCGCGCACCGCCCTCATCAACGCCCCCGCCGGCGCCACGCTGTTCCCCATCGAGCCCCTGCACGGCCTGGCCGCCCTCGCCCTGCCGCTGCCGCCGGTGCTGCTCTCCAACCTGCTCGCGTTCGGCCACCTCGTCGCCTTCGGCCTCGCCACCGGCGCCCTCGCCCACGCCCTCACCCGCAGCGCCGCCGGCGCCCACCTCGCCGCCGCCCTCGTCCAGCTCTCGGCGGTCGCCGGGGCCGCCCTGCACTTCGGCGTCGGCGAGCTGCGCATGCTCTGGGTCCTGCCGGCGGGCCTGCTGCTCGCCCACCGCGCCCGGGACGGCCGCCGCTGGGCGCCCTTCGTCGGCCTCGGCGTGTCCCTCGGCCTCGCCGTCACCACGAGCTTCTACCTCGGCTTTTTCCTCGGCGTCGCGCTGCTCGCCTGGGGCCTCTGCTGGGTGCCCGTCCGCCCCCGCCTGCTGCCGCGCCTCGCCCTCGCCGCCGCCATCGCCCTCGG
>JBEIVK010000482.1:0-3595 GCA_040373935.1 Alphaproteobacteria bacterium | reverse complement strand
CGCTGGGGCCGCCGCGGCGCCGGCCGGTGAGGCGGCGCCGGCCCCGTCCGCCCCCGCCGGGTCCCCCTGACCGGCGGCGCCGTCCCCGACAGCAGCCTCATCGTGCCGGTGTACGACGAGGCAGGGAACCTTGTTCCATTGGTGGACGCCGTCGGCGAGGCCCTGGAAGGCCGCGCCTGGGAGCTCATCCTCGTCAACGACGGCAGTCGCGACGGCTCGGAGGCCGAGCTGGACGCCCTCGCGTCAAGTGACCCGCGGGTGCGGGTCATTCACTTCGTGCGCAACTACGGGCAGACGGCGGCGCTGACGGCCGGAATCCGCCACGCGCGGGCGCCCGTGCTCGTCACCCTCGACGCAGACCTCCAAAACGACCCGGCAGACATCCCTGCGATGCTCGGGCATCTCAGCACGGCCGACGTCGTCTGCGGGTGGCGGCGGGAGCGCAAGGACGCCCCGCTCTCCCGGAACCTTCCCAGCCGGGCTGCCAATTGGCTCATCAGCCGTCTGTCCCGGGTGCCCCTGCACGACTACGGGTGCACGCTGCGGGTGTACCGGCGCGAGTTCATCGAGGGCATTCCCCTCTACGGCGAGATGCATCGGTTCATCCCGATCTATGTGACATGGGCAGGCGCGCGCATCGTGGAGGTGCCCGTGCGTCACCACCCCCGCGTGCGCGGCGTGAGCAAATACGGCTTATCCCGCATCCCCAAGGTGCTGCTGGACCTCACGACCGTGAAGTTCCTGCGGGACTTCTACGTAACGCCCATCTACTTCTTCGGATGGCTCGGCATCGGCTTTTTCTTGGCTGGGATCGCCGGCGTCATCGCAGCGGCGGGGCTCGCGGCCGCCGGGGCGTCGCCCGTCTGGGTGGCGGCGTGCGCCGTGGTGGGGCCCGTGCTTGCAGCGCTCGGCCTGGTCGAAATCACGCTGGGCATCATCGCCGAAGTCCTGATCCGGATGCACTACGAGCTGCAGCAGAAGGCGCCCTACCGGGTGCGGGCCGTACGCAACCTCACGGGCGTTCGAACCATCGTGGATGACCGCGGCGGGAGCCTCCGCTAAGATGTGCGGCATCGCCGGCATCTTCGCGCCCGGAGGGGTCGATCCGGCCGTGGTTCCAGCGATGCTCGCGCGGCTGCGCCACCGCGGCCCGGATGGCGTGGGGGTGGCCCAGGGAGAGCGGGCGGGGCGCTGCGTCTTTACCGCTGGCACGGCGCGCCTCGCCATCGTGGACCCTTCACACGGCGCGCAGCCGCTCTGGGACCCTTCGGGGCGCGTCCTGGTGTCGCTCAACGGCGAGCTGTACAACCACCGGCGCCTGCGCCAAGAGCTGGCCGCCCGGGGCGTACGCTTCCGAACCCAGTCCGACACCGAGGTCTTCGCGGCGCTCATCGCCGAGGTCGGGCTGCGATCGGCGTTGGACCAAGCCTGTGGAATGTTCGCGCTGGCCGTGTGGGAACGCGACCCGGCGCGCGGCTGGCTGGTTCGGGACCGCATGGGGGTAAAGCCGCTCTATTGGCGAGCGCTGCCCGAGGGCGGGCTGGCCTGGGCCTCGGAGCCACGGGCACTCCGGGAGGTCCCCGGGCTTCGCTGGGCGGAGAACCCGGCAGCGCTGCAGTCGGTCCTGCTGTACGAAGCGGTGCTCGGCCCGGACGCGGCGTGGGCAGAGGTGCACCGGCTGGAGGCGGGCCACCTCCTGCCCCTGGAGGACGGCGCCCGGTGGCGGCCGGCCTGCTGGTGGGAACCGCCCGTGCCCCGCCCCGGACGCGGCGGAGACTTGGCGCGCTGGGCGCGCTCCCTCGATGGCGCGCTGCAAGTCGCGGTCTCCCAGCGCCTCGACGCGGACGTGCCGGTCGGCGTCGTGCTGTCCGGGGGGCTGGACTCGACGACGGTGGCGGCGCACGCGGCGGCCCACGGTCCGATCTGCACGTTCTCGGTCGCGGTGGACGCGCCGGGCTTCGACGAGGGGCCCTTCGCGCGGCGCGCCGCGGCCGCGCTCCGCGCCGAGCACCGGGAGGTCCGCTTCGGGCCAGAGGACCTCGGCGAGACCATCGACGCGGTGCTCTCCCACATGGACGAACCGCTCGCCGACAGCAGCCTGCTGCCGTCCTGGGCGCTGTACCGGCTCGTCGCCGCAGCGGGCTACAAGTGCGTGCTCTCGGGAGACGGCGCCGATGAGTCCTTCGGCGGCTACCCGACGGTCCATGCCCACCGGCTCGCTCCGCTGCTGCGTCCCTTCGCGCCCGCAGCCCGCGCCGCGCTGAAGCGCCTGCCGCGCAGCGGCGAGGGCGTGAGCCCGGACTACCTCGCCCGGCGCTTCTTCGATTCCGTCGGCGGTCCGTGGGCCGAGCGCCACATGGCCTGGATGGGGGCTTGGCTGCCCGAAGAGCTGGGGCCCGTCGCACCTGCGGTGATGGCGCCCATCGCCCGGTGGGCCGCGGCCGCGGACGGCACCGACGCGGTCGGGCGCGCGCTCTATCTCGACCAGCGTGCCTATCTGACGGAGTGCGTGCTGGTGAAGGTGGACCGGGCGAGCATGGCCCACGGCGTCGAAGTGCGCAGCCCCTTCCTCGACCACCGCGTGGTCACGCTCGCGGCGGACATGTCGAGCGGAATGAAGGTGAATGGCTGGGAGACCAAGCGCGTGCTGCGGGCCGCGGCCTCGGCGCGTGTGCCCGACTTCGTCCTCCAACGGCCAAAGAAGGGCTTTGGGAGCCCCATCGGCCCATGGTTGCGCGGGCCGGCCCGGCCCCTGCTCGCGGGGCTCGACGACGCGCTGTCTGACCTCGTGGCCCCAGAACGGATGCGCCGCACCATCCAAGAGCACTTGTCAGGCGCCGCCGACCACCGCCGCCGCTTGTGGAGCGCGGTCACGGTCGCCCGGTGGCGCGCCCGCGGCTAACGGCCGCCGCTGTACCAGGCGCGGGCGTCCGAGAACGCAGCGACCAACGCACCGGAGGAGAGGTCGAGCCACACGAGGTAATCCGAGGCCTCGGTGACCACGTGGGCGGCGACCAGCGCGCCGGCCGGCGCTGCGTCGAGGGCCTGCAGCACGGCGACGGCGCCCACCGCGCGATCGAGCGCGCCGTCCGACAGAGCCTTGGCGCGGTGCGCGCGCCACAACGGACGGAGGAGGCCGCGGTCGTCCGCGAGGAGCGCGCGATGAACAGAGACGGCCCCAAGGGAGGGAAGCGACTGTTGCAGCGCCACGCCCACCCGGGCCTCCAGGGACTTGGACGCCGATGCAGCGCGCGGCGCCGCTGCGACCGGGCGGGCGACCGGGTTGGCCGCCTCGGCCTCGGCAGCGGCGCGTGCCGCCGAGAGCGCGTCACGGGGGCGAGCCGGCCGCGGGGCGATGTCTTCGAGACGACGGGCCCCCTTCGCGGGGGAGGACGGCGCGGGAGCACGCGGAGGAGCAGACACCGCCGGCACCGGCACGGAAGGCGGCGGAGGCTCCGGGGGCGGAGGTGGCTCGGCCGCTGGGAGCCCAGACGGCGCGCGGTCCCGCACGCGCGCCGCGGCGGCCTTCGCCAAGGCGCGGGCGATGGCTTCGCGGTCCACCGGCGCGGGGGCGGGCTCAGGGGCCGGCGGCGGG
>JBEIVK010000014.1:0-17456 GCA_040373935.1 Alphaproteobacteria bacterium | reverse complement strand
GGGCCGCGGGGTCGAAGCCGCGGGTGGCCCTGCGCGCCGGCGCCGAGGGCACTGGGACGACGGCGGCGACCGCTGGCAGGCGGCCGCGGGCGGCCCGGGCGAGGGCGCGGCCGAGCGCGTCGGCCGAGAGGACATCGGGCCTGTACTTGGCGTTGCGCAGGGCCTTGCCGAGCGCGCCGCCGTCGCCGTCGAGCGCCCAGGCGCTCTGGATGCCGGCGGGGGCGGGCACCCAGACGGGGGTGGCGGGGACGGTGGCGGCGCAGCGGGCGCAGAGGGCGCCGGCGAGGCCGCGGGTGCCGGCGCAGCCGGGGCACAGGTCCGGGAGGAGGGCGTCGATGAGCGCGTGCCACATGGGCTCCCTGTGCGCACGGACCCGGGCGTGGGGTGTCACGAAGCGTCTTTTTTTGGCGGGAGGCCGGGGGCGTTGCGGGGGGCGGCGAGCCCCCCGCCCCCTGAGACTGGGCGGTCGCGGGCAGCCGAACCGTGGACCGCGGCGCGCCCGCCGATGGGGCGTCAGTGGTGGTAGGACCCGCCCCACAGCAGGGTTTCCACGCGGTAGAGCTGCTCGACGAGGACGACGCGGGCGAGCTCGTGGTTGAGCACCATCGCGGAGAGCGCGAGCACGGTGTGGGCGGCGTCGCGGACGGCGGGGCCGTGGCCGTAGGGGCCGCCGATGGCGAAGACGACCCGCCGTTGGCCGTCGCGGGCGGCGGCGTCGACGCGGGTGGCGAGGTCTTCGGTGCGCAGCGCGGCGCCGCGCTCATCGAGGCAGAAGAGGCGGTCCCCGGGACGGAGGGCGGCGAGGATGCGGCGGGCTTCGTCGGCGCGCACGGCCTCCACGTCGCCCCGAAAGGGAGCGGGGTCGAGGAGCTGCTCGGTGAGCTCCAGCCGGCGGAGGCGGCGGCTGTATTCGTGCGCTGCGGCGTCGGCCCAGGGCGCGCGCCCCTTGCCGACCCGCAGCAGGAGGGCCTTCACTCCTCGGCGCCGGCGGGGGCCTCGAGGTCCTTGCCCGTCGGGTCCAGGCCGAGGGCGCTGAGCGGGACGGAGGTGGCGTCCTCCCAGAGGGAGTCGAGGTCGTAGTAGTCGCGCACGGGCTCGTCGAAGATGTGGAGGATGGCGTCGCCGAGGTCCACGAGGACCCAGCGGGCGGCGGTGGCCCCCTCAATCTTGGGCCGGAGGCCGGCCTTTTGGGCGCGCGCGACGACGTGGTTGGCGATGGCGCGGACCTGGCGGCCGCCGGCGGCGGAGCAGAGCACGAAGGCGTCGGTGTAGGAGGTGCGGCCGGCGACGTCGAGGATGCTGATGTCGCGGGCCTTCTTGTCGAGCATGCCCTTGGCGGCGAGCTTGAGGAGCGCGCGGACGTCGGGCGCGAGGGGGCGCGGCGGCCCCTTGGGCGCCGGGCGCAGGGGCGGGAAGCGCGGCGGAACCTCGGTGGGGGCCGGGCTGACGCGCCGCCAGGCGGCCGTGGTGGGGGCGCGCTCTTCGGGCTCGAGGTCTCCGTTGTCGAGGGCCAGGAGGGCGTCTTCGTCCCAGGTGCCGTCGTCGTCGTCGTCTTCCTCGTCGTCGCCGTCGCCGTCGCCGTCGCCATCGTCGTCGTCGTCGTCGCCGTCGCTCTCTTCCCAGAGCGCGTCGTCGTCGTCGTCTTCGACGTCGTCCTCCACGCCTTCCTCATCGAAGGCGAGCGCGTCGTCGTCTTCCGATGCGCCGTCGTCGGGGCCGAGGGCGGCTTCGATGTCTTCGTCGAGGAGGGCCTTGCTGCGCGGGTTCGTGGGGCGGCGGGGCGGCGTCATGGGGGCGTTCCGAGGGTCTCGAGGCCACTGCCGGCGGGGCGGGCGTCGGTGGGGACGGTGAAGGGGATGGGGGTGCCGATGCCCGTGCGGGCGAGCGACAGGGCGACGGTGCGCTGGACGGTGCCTTGCCGGTATTCGCCCGTGACCTCGGCGACCAGCCGCACGGCCGTTGCGTCGTCCAGCACGACCGAGCCGGCGAGGGAGAGCAACTCGGCGTCAGAACGGGGCATCTCGCGCGCGCCGTCCCCCTTGGCCTTGGCCTTGGCCTTGCGCTTGGCCTTGGCCCGCGCGGGCGCCTCGGCGAGCCGCACGGTGTACCGGGTGGCGGGGCGGCCCTCGACGATGTCGCCGTCCGGCGCATCGAGGACGAGGCGGTCGTCGAAGGGGTCCATCGCGGCGCCCCAGGCGTCCCAGGCGATTCGCAGCTCTTGGCGCAGGGGCTCAGCCTCGTCCAGGGCCTGCCAGGCGCCGTAGCGCTCGACATAGCCGCGGCCGGCGACCACGCGGCTGGTGCTGACGCGGGCGCCGTCCACCGACCGGGCGGACTCGAAGTTTTCCCAGTCCGACCAGCGAATCTCCAAGACCTCGGTGCGCACCCGCGGCTCTTGCCCGGCCCGCGTCTCCGTGACGCGCGTGGTGGCCGTGGCGACGTGCGGCCCCAGGCGATCGACGACGTCGAACGGGACCTTCTCGGCGACCTCCGGCAGCGTCGGGCCTTCGGGCGCGCCGGCGCAGCCCAGGGCCGCTCCCAGCGCGACGGACGGAGCTATTCTTCCCATCCGCCCTCCTCGTCGCCATCGTCGCCATCGTCGCCGTCCCAGCTGCCCGCGGGCGAGCGGCGCTCCGCAGGGTCATCCGGCGGCGGCGGGAGCGTGCGCACGGCCTGCCACAGCTCGAACTTGAGCTTTTGGAGGCCCGTGCCTTCCACCGCGCTCAACAAGAGGACGGGGCCGCCGCTGGCGCGCTCCAGCGCCTTGCGGGCCGCGCGGGCCGTCGCGGCGTCCACGGTGTCCGCCTGGGTGAGCACCAGGAACTCAGGGCGCTGCGCCAACGCCGTGTCGAAGGCGGCGAGCTCGCGGCGCAGGATGGTGTAGCGCTCGAGCGGCGAGAGGGCCTCGGTGGGCGCGAGGCTGACGAGGTGCAGCAGCAGGCGCGTGCGCTTGACGTGGCGCAAGAAGCGATGGCCGAGCCCGGCGCCTTCGCTGGCACCTTCGATGAGCCCCGGGATGTCTGCCACGACGAAGCTGCCCTCCGTCCCCATGTCCACCACGCCGAGGCTCGGGACCAGGGTGGTGAAGGGGTAGCTCGCGATGCGGGGGCGGGCGGCCGACACGCGGCTGATGAGGGTGCTTTTGCCTGCGTTGGGGAAGCCGAGCAGGCCCACGTCGGCCATGAGCCGCAGCTCGAGCAGGAGGCGACGGGCCTCGCCGTCTCCGCCCTCCGTGAACTGCCGCGGCGCTTGGTTGGTGCTCGACTTGAAGCGCAAGTTGCCCAGCCCGCGCTTGCCGCCCACCGCGGCCACCCAGCGCTGCCCGTCGGCCGTGAGGTCTGCCACGCGCTCGCCGGTGTCGGCGTCGAAGACGCGGGTGCCGACGGGCACCAGGACTTCGCATGCGCGGCCGTTGCGCCCGGTGGCCTGACGGCTCTTGCCGCGCCCGCCGTCTTCGGCCTTCCAGAGCACGTGCCCGCGCAGCTCCATGAGCGTGGACCGCTGCGCGGTGGCGACCAGCACAACGTCGCCGCCGAAGCCGCCATCCCCGCCGTCTGGCCCGCCGAACGCGATGTACTTTTCGCGGCGGAAGGTGACCGCGCCTTTGCCGCCGCGCCCGCTCTGGACGGTGATCGCCGCTTCGTCGATGAACCGCATCGTCGTTCCTTTACCGGTGGCCAGAAATGCGCATGGCCCATGCCGCCGGAGCGACACGGGCCACACGGACCTGACGCACCTGGGCCCGAGGGCCGCTGTCGGCGCGCCTCGGGATCAGGCCTCGGCCTCGACCTCGGCCGGGTAGACCGAGACGCGGCGCTTGTTGTTGCGCATCTCGAACTTCACGTGGCCGTCGCGCAGCGCGAAGAGCGTCCAGTCGCGGCCGATGCCGACGCCCGGGCCGGCGTGGAAGCGCGTGCCGAGCTGGCGGACCAGGATGTTGCCGCAGAGCACGGCCTGGCCGTCCGAGCGCTTGACGCCACGGTACTGAGGATTGGAGTCACGGCCGTTGCGGGTCGAGCCCTGGCCCTTCTTGTGTGCCATGATGGACCTCGGAAGGTCGCCGGCCGATCAGGCCGCGACGATGGACTGGATGGAGAGGGTGGTCTCGGAGGGACGGAAGCCGCGCATGACGCGGTTGCGGCGGGTGCGCAGCCACTTGAACATTTCGCGCTTTTCGCCCTTGCCGTGGGCGACGACCTCGGCCGTGACCTTCACGCCTTCGAGGTTGGGGGTGCCAATCTGGAGATTGGTGCCCTCACCGCCGACCATGAGCACGGTGCCGAGCTCAATGGTGGAGCCGACCTCCGCGTCGAGACGCTTGACGGTGATGGTGTCCCCAGCGGAGACCTTAAACTGCTGCCCACCGGTGACCACGACGGCGTACATGACCCTGGAACCTCACTCACTGAACGCGCGGCAGAAGGTGCACCCGAAGGCGCACACACCCTCTCCGGGCGTGGGACCCGCTCCATTACGCCGTCGCCGAGGCTGTGTCAAGGCGCGGTGGGGGGATCGTCCGCGGCGCCCCACCACGCGCGCAGCCGTGCGGCGTCCAGCGGGGCTGCGCGGTCGAGAAAGGCGGCGACACCGGGCGCGATGAGCGAGCGATCGCCGCCTGCCAGGGCCGCCACCGCCGCGTCGGCGGCCGGGGCCGCGCCCCCGGGGCCGGCGAGCACGGCGGGGACGATCTCCCGGGCGAACACCGCCTTGTCTTCCAGCGCGAGGTGGTCCGAGAGGGCGTGGGCCCAGGGCGGCAGGACCCAGCCCAGCGCTTCGGCGAGCGCGGCGACGGCGGCCGCGGCGAGACGGTGGGCCGCGCCCCGCGCCTCGGCGGCGTCGACTCCGCTCCCGGCGGGGAACAGGCATTCCGCGTAGATCTTGACACGGGGCTCGGTGCCGCTCGGGCGCAGCAGCACCCGGGCATCGCCGTCGAGGGCGACGGTGATCATGTCCCGTGCAGCGGCGTCCGTCGGCCCCCGGAGCGGCCCGCGGGGCCCCGAAGGGTCCGCGTGGTCCACCACCGCATGGACGCGGCGCCCGTCCCAGGCCGGCGGCGGGGCCTGCACCCAGCGACGCAGCGCGGCCGACAGGGCGTCGAGCGCGGCGGGGCCCACCGCGAGGCTGCGCAGGACGTGGCCGACCGCGCCGTGTTCGGCGTGGAGCGCGTCGAGGCGCGCCGCGAGGCTGGACCCGGCGGCCTGGACGCGCGCGGCGGCCGCCACCAGCAAGAGCGCGCCGCCGGCGGCGTCTTTGTCGCGCAGCCAGGGGCCGACGGCGAGGCCGTGGCTCTCCTCGGCGCCCATAACACGCACCCCGGGGCCGGGGGGCTCCGCGTCGAGCGCGGCGCCGATGTGCTTGAAGCCCACGGGGAGTTGGTCTTGGACCACCGCGCCCCGGGCGGCGGCGACCCGCGCCGCGAGCCGGCCGCTGGCGACGGTGGTGAGGAACAGGCCCGGGCCGCTCCCCGGCGCGAACCAAGCGTCGGCTGCCAGCGCGGCGATGTCGTTTCCATCGAGCCGCACCCAACCCTCCGGCCCGCGGGTGGCCGCGCCCAGGCGGTCGGCGTCCGGGTCGGTGCCGAGCACGAGCGACGCCCCGATGGCGTCGGCGTGCGCACAGGCCCGCGCGAGGGCCTCGGGGTGCTCCGGGTTGGGGCTCCGCCGCGGCACCGAGGGGAAGGCGCCGTCCGGCTGCGCGCCCGCTGGCTCTGGCGCCCAGTCCACGCCCGCGGCGCTGAGCACGCGCCCCACCGAACCGCCGCCGGCGCCGTGAAGCGCAGTGTAGACCACGCGAATCCCGGCGACCGGGGCCGCACCGACGGCCGAGCAGACCTCCGCGGCGTAGTCTGCGGGCCAGGACGCCGGCCACGGCAGGATGCACCCGCCGGCCCGCGCATCCGGCGTTGCGTCCTGCATCGCGGCGAGCAGGGCGGCGTCCTCGGGGGCGACGGGCTGGCCGCCCGTGGCCGTGAACACCTTGGCCCCATTGTCGTCGGGCGGGTTGTGCGACGCAGAGATGCACAACCCGCCGTGGGCCCGCGCGGCGCGCACCGCGAAGGCCAGTAGGGGAGTTGAGACCTCATGTTCCGCGAGGTAAACCGTCGCGCCGCCGGCGGCGTACGCCTCCGCTGCCGCCCGGGCGAAGTCTTGGCTGGACGCCCCGTGGGCCGGATGCGGCACGCCCGGCGGGAACGTGGCGCGCAGGTCCAGGAAGCGCCGGGTGTCTCCGCCGACCACCACCACCGGCGCCTCGACCCCCGCGGCCCGAAGGTGCCGCAGGTGCCCGCGCGCGGTCGCCGCCGCCGCCTCGGCCTGGAAGCGGTTGGGCCCGGGACCCACCGCCCCGCGCCGCCCGCCGGTCCCAAAGGGAAGGACGCGCCGAAAGCAGTCCCAGAGCAAGGCCCCGTCCCCCGACGCCACCAGCGCGGCGAGGAGCGCCCCCCAGCCCGCGTGGGCATCGTCGCCAGCCCACACCCCGAAGGCCGCCTGCGCCGCCCGCACGGCATCCGGCGGCGCCCCGCGCGCCGCGCCGGCCGTCTCGATCAGGCGCTGACCCTCCGCACAGGCGGCGGCAGACAGCGGATCCCAGCGCACGCCCCGCTACTCTTCGGGAGCGGGGGCCCACTCCGCGCTGTTGAGCACCCAGGCCACCTCTTCGCCTGCCGGCTGGAGGGCGATGGTGCCGTAGCTCTGCGCGAACCACCAGCTCCCGACGAAGGGCGCCCCGGAGGCCCCGCCGTCGTCGATGGTGAAGCCGAGGCACTCCCACTCGTCCGGGGTGTTCCAGCGCTTCGGGCACTCGGGCGTGATGGAGGCGTAGGTGGACGTGAACGTGATGCCGGCCGTCGTGGTCTCGAAGACCTCGTCTGCCGTGGCCTCGGCCTCGGAGACGACGATGGGCGGGTTGAAGGGCGTGGCGGCGCCGGAGGCGAGGTCGGTCCAGCCGTGGATGAGCACGCCGTCGCGGGAGTCGCTCGACCAGTCGATCGAGAACAGCGGCTCGGCGGGCTCTTCGATGCCGTACTCGATGGTGATGACCTCGGTGCGGCCCTTCATGCGGGTGGCCGCCAGCTTGTCCGCGCGGAGCGTGGGGACGGTGTCGCCCTCGGCCGGGCAGGGGTTGCCGGTGTAGAAGTCGTTTCCGTCCGTGCCCGGCTGGCAAGGGACGTACTCCCACCAGCGCTCGCCATCGAGCGGGACGTACTCGTAGATGCGCTGGCCGGCGAAGCCGAACTTCTCGCCGGCGCAGGCGGTGAGGAGCAGCGCGGTGGCCAGGGGGAGGGCAGACGCGGGGCGCATGGCGGTCTCCGGACGGACGGTGGCGGGAGGGTAGCACGCCCCCGGCCCGTCGTCCGCGCCTGGCCCGCCGTGGTAGAACCGCCGCCGCGGGCTCCCCACGCCCGGCGGAGGCTCCATGCGCACCGACTGCGTGCTCGCCATCGACCAAGGCACCACCGGCACCACGGCACTGCTGCTGGACTCGGCCCTGCGCGTGCGCGCCTGCGTCAACGTCGAGTTCCCGAACCACTACCCGCGTCCGGGCGAGGTGGAGCACGACGCCGACGAGATCTTTTGGAGCGTCGCCCGGGCGGTCGAGGCGGCCCGCGGGCGCGCGGGGCCGGAGGTGAACATCGTCGCGGTGGGCATCACCAACCAGCGCGAGACTTCGCTCTTCTGGGACCGTCGCACCGGCGCGGCGCACGGTCGCGCCCTCGTCTGGCAGGATCGCAGGACGGCGGCCGATTGCGCGGCGGCGAAGGCGGCGGGCGAGGAGCCTGCGATCCGCGAGAAGACCGGGCTCGTGCTCGACCCGTACTTTTCGGCCACCAAGGCAGCCTGGATGCTCGAGCATCGCCCGGGCCTGCGCGCCGCCGCCGCCGCCGGGGATGCGCTGTTCGGGACCATCGACGCGTGGCTCGCGCATCGCTTGTGCGGCGCCCACGTCACCGACGCCAGCAACGCCTCGCGAACCCTCCTCTTCAACCTCCACACGCTCGCCTGGGACGACGATCTGCTGGCCCGCTTCGGGGTGCCGCGGGCGTGCTTGCCGCGCGTGGTGGACAACGCCGGCGTGGTCGGCCACACCCGCGGCCTCTCGTTCCTGCCGGACGGCATCCCGGTCGCCGGGCTCGCGGGGGACCAGCAGAGCGCGCTGTTCGGGCAGGCCTGCTTCCAGGTGGGCGCTGCCAAGTGCACCTACGGCACCGGGGCCTTCGTGCTCCTGAACACCGGCCCGCAGCCGGTGATGAGCCAGCACGGGCTCCTGTCCACCGTGGCGTGGCGTCTCGGCGGCGTGCCCACCTATGCGCTCGAAGGCAGCGCCTTCATCGCGGGCGCCGCGGTGCAGTGGCTGCGGGACGGGCTCGGCATCATCGGCAGCGCCGCTGAGATCGAGGGGCTCGCGCTCTCGGTGCCGGACAGCGGCGGCGTGGTCTTCGTCCCGGCGTTGGCCGGCTTGGGCGCCCCGCACTGGCGGCCCGATGCGCGGGGCGCGTTTTTCGGCATCACCCGGGGGACTACCCGCGCGCACCTGTGCCGCGCCGTGCTCGAAGGCGTGGCCTTGCAGATCGCCGACATCCTCCGCGCGATGGCGCAAGACGCGGGACAGCCGCTCGCGGAGCTCAAGGTGGACGGCGGCGCGGCCCGCAACGACCTCCTCATGCAATTCCAAGCCGACATCCTCGACACGCCGTGTGTGCGCCCGGTGATCGCCGAGACCACCGCCCTCGGCGCAGCGTTCCTGGCGGGTCTGGGGGTCGGGTTCTGGCCGGAGCCCGCCGCCATTCGGGCTGCATGGGTCGAAGACCGGCGTTTTCACCCTGCGATGGCCGACGACGCGCGCGCGGACTTTCTGGCGGGCTGGGCCTCGGCCGTGGCACGGGCCTGAGTCGCGCACGCCGCGCTGGCTCGGATAGGGCTCGACCATGCAACCCCCTCTGGACCCGACCGCGCTCGACCGTGTGCCGCTTTTTCCCCTTCCCCGGGTCGTGTTCTTCCCGCACACGCTCCTGCCGCTGCACGTGTTCGAGCCGCGGTACCGTGAGCTTCTGAGTGACGCCATCGATGGGTCCGGCCTCGTGGCCGTCCCGCTGCTCTCCGCCGGCTGGGAGAGCAGCTACACGGGCTCGCCGGCCGTGCATCCGGTCTGCGGCCTGGGAATGATCGTCCGGCGCCAAGCCCTCCCCGACGGGCGCAGCAACGTCGTGCTTCTGGGGCGCGCGCGCGTGCGCATCGTCGAAGAGTTGGCGGTGGCGACCCCGTACCGCCAAGCGCGGGTCGCGCTGTTGCCGGCCCCCCTGCCTGCGGCGGGCGATCCGGGGTGGGCCGGCGCGTGGAGCCGTCTGCGGGCGCTGCTGGGCCAGGTCATCCGCGCGCGCCCGACGCTCGCCGACGACCTCCGGCCGTTGCTCGACGGGCAGCGGCCCGTGGACGAGGTGCTCCACCAGCTCGCCCACATGGTGCTGACGGACGCCGAGGACCGGCAGCGTTTTCTGGAAGAGAACGACCCGGTGCTGCGCGCGGCGCGCGTGGAAGATGGCGTGGGCACCGTCTTGTCGCAGCTGATGGACGAGAGCGAGGCGGCAGAAGCCTGAGTCGCCCCCTGCGGCGCCTGCCGGGCAGAACCACCGCCTGGACGCGGTCCTCGGTGGGTGACGCTTCGATGAGACGCCCTCCGTCGCGGCCCTGGCGTGGCGACCGCTTGATGTACGATGGGGGACGCGGAGCGGGCCCGCGCGGCCCGTCGTCACCCCAGAGGTCTCATGCGTCGTCTCGCACTGTTGTTGGTTCTGCTCGGTGCTTGCGCAGAGACGCCTGACAAGGCGGACAGCGGTCTCGGCGCCGACCTCGACGGCGACGGCTTCAGCGGCGCCGACGACTGTGACGACTCCGACGACACCGTGAACATCGACGCCACGGAGGTCTGTGACGAGCGGGACAACGACTGCGACGGCGATGTGGACGAGGGCGTCCGCACCAAGTTCTACCCGGACGGGGACGGCGACGGGTTTGGCGCCGACGCAGAGCCGGTCCGCGCCTGTGCGGCGCCCGCTGGCACCACGCCCGAATCGGGCGACTGCGACGACGCAGACCCGGCCGTGCATCCCGCGGCGGCCGAGGTCTGCAACGCCGGCCTGGACGACGACTGCGACGGCCTCCCCGACGATGCGGATCCGGACGTGGACCTTTCGGCCGGCCAAGACCTGTGGGCCGACGCCGACTTCGATGGTGCAGGCGACGACGCCGTGGTCGTGCGCGCGTGCGGCCCCCACCCGGGCGTGGCCGGCGCGCCCGGCGACTGCGACGACTCCGCCCCCGCGGTCCACCCCGGCGCGCCGGAGCTCTGCGACGAGCTCGACAACGACTGCGACGGCGCCGTGGACGCGGCGGATCTGGACTGGGATCCGGCGTCCATGTTGGACTGGTTTCCCGATGCGGACGGCGACGGCCACGGCGACGCGGGTGGCGCTGCGGTCGCGCAGTGTTTCCCGCCGGTCGGCTACGCGCCGGACGCCGACGACTGCGCCGACAGCGACCCGACGGTCTCCCCCTCGGCCTTCGATCGGTGCGGCGACGCCGTGGACAACGACTGCTCGGGCGTCGTGGACGAGACCTGCCCCGTCGCCGCCGCAGACGCGCCTTTTCGGGCGGATGGCGCCGCCGCAGGGGACTTGGCCGGGCAGCGGATCGTCGCGGCCGACTTCAACGGCGACGGGCGCCCGGATCTCGCCGTCGGCGCGCCGGGTCGCGAGACCGTCGGCGGCGCCGCCGCGGGTGCGGTCGCGCTGCTGGCCGGGCCGCTGGTCCCGGGGGTGGCCGACCTCGGCGTGCCGCTCGCCGAGCGGGTGGGGGTGGCCGCGGGAGACCGCGCGGGAGATCGTCTCGCCGCCTTCGACCTCGACGGGGACGGCTACGGCGACCTTCTCACGGAGGCCTGGGGCAACGACGAAGGAGCGTCCAACGGCGGCACGGTCTACATCGAGTACGGGCCCATCTCCGGCGTCGGCTCCGTCAACGGCGCGGATGCGCGCGTGCTGGCCGATGCGGCGAACGACCTGGTCGGCCGCTCCGCCCTCGGGCCGGCGGGAGACCTCGACGGAGACGGCAGAGACGACCTCTTCATCGGTGTACCGGGCTGGGATGACCCGGCAGAGGACGCTGGCGCGTTGGCCGTGCTCCTCGGGTCTCCTGCGGGTGATGTCCGGCCCTCCGAAGCCTACTTCTTCGTGACCGGCGAGCGGTCGGAGGACGAGGTCGGCGTGGGCGGCGCGCGCGCCGGAGACCTCGACGGCGACGGCCTCGACGACCTCCTCGTCCCTGCGCCGGGCGCAGACGCCGCCTTCCTCTTTTTCGGGCCGCTGGGCGGCGGCGTGGCGGCCATTGGCGAGGCAGAGCTCCGCATCGACGGCAGCGCCGGGGAGGGGCTTGGCGCGACGGCGCGCGCCCTCGATGCCGATGGGGACGGCGCGGTGGACATCTTCCTCGGCGCGCCCACGGCGGACGCGACGGGACAGGACAGCGGCACGGTCTACGTGTTTGGCGGCCCCTTCTTGGCCGATCGCACGACGGCTGAGGCCATCGCCACCCTCCGCGGTGGGGCGGCTGGGCGTCGGCTCGGCGCCGCTTCGGCCGAGCTGGTCCACGGCGATGTCGACGGCGATGGCGCCGAGGACATCCTCCTCGGCAACCCGCTCGACAACTCCGGGGGCCCCGCCAACGGCGGCGCGGCGGCGCTGTTCTTCGGGCCGCTCGCCGGCGCGCGCGACTTCGACACCGCGGATCGCACGCTCGTCGGTGACGAACGCGACGGCGCGCTCGGGACCAGCGTGCTCCTCGCCGACCTCGACGGGGACGGCCGCCTGGACCTCGGCGCGGGCGCCCCCGGGGCGGGCGCGGCGGGCACGGTGTTCCTGCTGTTTGGCAGCGGGCTCTGAGCCCTCAGGCGGCGGGCCCGTCGGCCGCGGCGCGGCTGCGGCGCAGCGCCGCGAGGTCCCGCAGGAACAGCAGCGCCGACAAGCCGAGCAGCAGCAGCACGGACCACACCCCGAGCTGGGCCGGCGTGGCCTCCGGCGCGAGCGCGCGAAAGAACGCGAAGCCCACCGCGTTTCCGCCGCGCGCGTTCCAGACGTGCACGCCGATCGCCGCCAGCAGGAGGATGGTCGCGGTCACAAAGCGCATGGGTCTCCCTCCCCCCGCCGGTATCCGTGTGCCGTCCCGGCGGCCCCCCGGTTAGCCCGCGGACATGACCGTCCGCCAGATCGAACCCCGTGCCCTCCGCGACTGGCTCTCCGGAGACGACCGTCCGCTGCTGCTCGATGTGCGGGAGCCCTTCGAGGTTGCCCTCGCCGCCCTGCCCGGGGCCCGGGCCATTCCGCTGCGCACGCTGCCGTCTGCCATCGCCTCCCTCGACCCGGACGTCCCGGTGGTCGTGCTGTGCCACCACGGTGTGCGCAGCATGGCGGCGGCCCACTTCCTCGTCGAGCAGGGCTTCGACGCCGTGTGGAACCTAACCGGCGGCATCGACCGCTACTCCCTCGACGCCGACCCGGCCGTGCCCCGCTATTGAGCCCCGCGCCGCCGCCCGCCGGGCGCGCCGGCCCGCTCGCGTGGGCCGCGGGGGCGGCTGTGTTGGCCGCGGTGCACGTCGCGGCCCTCCCTCGCTTGCGCGTGCAGGAGGGAGACTTCGGGCACTTGTGGGTCGCCGGGCGCACCTTGCTCGCCGAGGGCGGGGCGCAGCTCTACGAGCCGGCGGCGCACCGTGCCCACCTCGCCGTTGGGCCGGACGCGCCGCCCGGCCGCTGGGACCCGCGCAACGACGCCCTGGGCGCTGTGTTCTACCCGCCGCCCTTCGCGGTGGCCGTCGCGCCCTTGGCGCTGCTTCCGCTGCCGCTGGCCCGCGTGGGCGCCGGGCTGCTCGCGCTGCTCGGGGTCGCGGCGCTGGTGCCGGCGCTCGGGCGAGCCGGGGTGGGTGGGCCCCCGGGCGCGCGGGCGCTGCTCGTTCTCGGCTTCGGCCCTTCCTTCGTCGCCTTCGTTCTCGGGCAGCCGGCCCACGCATGGGCGCTGCTGTTCGTCGCAGCGGCGGGCGCGGAGCGCGCCGGTCGCCCGGGGCTCGCGGGCCTTGCGCTGGGCTTGCTGGCGGTCAAGCCCTCGATGCTCGTCGCGGCGCTGCCGTGGCTGCTTCTGCGGCGCGTGCCCGCCCAGCTCGTCGGCGCCGCGGTCGGCTGCGCCCTCGTGGTCATCACCACGCTGCCTGTTGTCGGCCTGGACGCGTGGCAGGCATTTTTCGACCGCCTGCCGGCCCTGGCCGCGCTGCCCGAGCGGCCGGACTACCCGCTCCACCTCCAGCACGGGCTCGCGGCCCTCGGGCAGCGCATCGGCCTGCCGCGCCTCCTTCTCCCCGCCGCCCTCCTGCTCGGGTACGCCGTTTCGCGCCGCGGGCGCGCAGCCGCCGCCGACGCGCCCGCCCTGACCGCGCTCGGCGTCCTGTGTGCGCCGCACCTGCACGCGTACGACCTGCTTCCTCTGGTCTTGCCCATCGGCGCCGCCATCGGGGCCGGTGGCGCGCGGCGTGCGCTCGGCCTCTCCGCGGGGGTCGCCGGTGCGGCGGCCCTCGGCGCCTCTCCGCTCGCCCCGGTCCTGACCCTGCTGGCCGTCGCGCTTTGTCTGTCTGGCGGGGGCGCCGGTGCTCCCCCCTCCGCGCGGGGTTAGCGCCTCGTCATGCTCATCGCCCTCGCCCTGGTCGCCGGTCTGGTTCTCCTTGTGTTCGGCGGGGACGTGCTCGTCCGCGGCGCCACGGGGGTCGCGCGGGCCGCCCGCGTGTCCGACGCCGTGATCGGCCTCACCGTGGTGGCCGCGGGCACCTCCATGCCGGAGATGGTCGTCAGCCTCACCTCGGCGCTGGGCGGGACCCCGGACGTGGCGGTGGGCAACGTCGTCGGGTCCAACATCTACAACATCGCGTTCATCCTCGGCCTGTCCGCGATGATCCGCCCGCTCAGCGTGCAATGGAACACCATCCGCCTCGAATGGCCGGTGATGTTCCTGGCCGCGCTCGCCTTGCACATCCTGGGCCGCGACGGCCTCTTGGACCGCATGGAGGGCGCGTTCTTCGTCTGCTCCTTCATCGCGTTCACCGTTTGGATGGTCTGGATGGCCCGCCGCGACACCGAGCGCAAAGAGCGCGAGGAGCTCGAGGCGGCAGCGGTGGACGCGGCGGCGGTCCCCGCGGCCTCTCCGGCTGCGGGCTCCACGCTGCGCGCCGTGGGGCTCACCCTGGTGGGCCTTGTCGTCCTGGTCGCCGGGGCGCGGGCCTTCGTGTGGGGCGCGGTCGAGCTCGCGCGGGTGGTGGGCCTTTCGGAGCGCGTCATCGGCCTGACGATCGTGGCGCTCGGCACCTCGCTGCCGGAGCTGTTCACCTCCGTGATGGCCGCGTTGCGCGGCAACTCCGACATCGCCATCGGCAATATTGTGGGTTCCAACATCTTCAACGTGCTCGCCATCCTCGGGCTGTGCTCGGTCATCGTCCCGCTGCCTGTGCATCCGGGCATCAGCGCCTCGGACAACCCGTGGATGCTCGGCGTTTCGCTCGCGCTCCTGCCCGTGATGCTGCCGAAGCGCACCCTCGGTCGCGTGGGCGCGTCGCTGCTGTTGGTCCTGAGCGTGGTCTACACCGTGTTGCTCCTCCGCTCCGATGCAGGCTGATTGCACGGGGGGTTCCGGCGCTGGCAGATCGGCTATGCTCGGGTGTCTCCGTGGAGGCTGCCATGCAGGCCCGCGATCGTTCCCGTACCCCGTCCTCTCCGGAGCAGGCCCCGGCCGCGCCGGCGCAGGTAGGCCGTAAGTCTGGTCTTGGAAACTCCTTCCTCGCCGGGCGTCTGTCTGCGCAGCCCACCTTCGAGGACGGCACCCCCGTCCCGTCGCAGCGGGGCCCGGAGGTCACCGACGCCTTTGACCCGCGCCATCGCCCCGCCTCCGTGAAGGTCGGGCAAATGGGCGCCCTCGTCGGCCGTGGCTCGGAGGTGCTGCTTCGCACCGGCAAGACCACCCGCTCGCGCGAGCTCGCGCGTGTGCCCGACGGCAGCCCCGCCGAGGTGGTCACGGTCGATCGCACGCGCATCCAGGTGCGCGTCCGGGTCGGCCAAAAGAACGTCACCGGCTGGGCCGATGCCGCTGACTTCACCACCCAACCTGGCGTCTCCCGCGACGAAGACAACAAGGCGCTGGCCGACGACTACGCCTACTCCTACTTCGGCGGGGACCACCGCCCCACCGCGCCCAAGGGCACGGACACCGCCCAAGGCGCCCTCGGGGACTGCTTCTTCATCGCGTCGATGGCCGCGATCGCCAACGCGAGCCCGCAGGCCATCAAGGACGCCATCCAGTTTGACGCCCGCTCCGGCAAGTACACGGTTCGGTTCTACGAAGAAACGCAGTCGGGCATGAAGCCCGTGTACATCACGGTCGACTCCTACCTCCCCACCGAGAAGGGAAACCGCAAGGATCCGGCCTACGCCGGGGATCCTGGCGGCCCGCTGTGGCCGGCCATCATGGAGAAGGCCTACGCCCAATGGAAGGGCGGCTACGACGTGATCGGCGAGGGTGGCACCGGTGACACCGCGATGGCCGAGATCTCCGGCGTGCGGTCGCGCAGCCGCAACCCGGCCTCCATGCGCCCGGACGAGGTCCTGCCCTACTTCCAGAAGGCCCAAAAAGACGGCCTCGCCATCTACGCGGGGGTCCGCAACACCCTGAAGATGGCGGCACAAAGCCCGCTCTCTGGCTCCGGGTCTGGGCCGTACCGCGGCACCTTGCAGCAGGCCCACAGCTGGAATGAGGTCGAGCCGGGGACCCTCAGCGTCACCGACAAGGGCGGCAAGGTGGGCAGCGCGCGGGACGACGGCGAAGAAGGCGACAAGTCCGCCGCCATCCTCGGCCGCGACGTGCAGTCCGGCTCCATCGACTACCAGTCGCATCAGGTCCAGGTGCAGTACCGCAGCGGGCGCAGCCCGGCGAACGCCAAGGATCTCGTCGTGGAGTTCGAGTACCACGGCATGCTCAACAGCCAGAAGACCATCATCGGCAACCACGCCTACGCCTTCGAGCGCGTGGTGAACGGCAACATGCTGCAGTTCTACAACCCCTGGGGCTCGTACCAGCCCTCGCCGATCACGGCGCAGGAGTTCTTGCAGTACTTCGACTCCTTGTCCACCAACGCCGTACCGAAGAACAAGACGGCTGGGTGATCGCCGCGGCCTTGCTCGCGCTCGGAGGGGTCGGCATGGCCTCTGACTGCACCGTCCGAATCTCGCCGGGAACCCCCATCCAGCCCTTGATCACGGCTGGCGCCGTCCTCTGCCTGGAGCCCGGTCGGCATGCCGGTGGGCTCTTCATCGAGGTGCCCGTCACCGTGCGGGGCGGCCCCGGCGTCATCCTCGACGCGGGCGGGGCCGGCGCCGCGGTGCTCGTCGCAGGGGACGACATCGCCGTCCAGCTCGACGGCCTCTCGCTCACCCGGGGGCGCGCCGAGGCCGGCGGCGGCCTGCGCGTCGAGGGGTTCGCCGAGGTCGAAGCCCGCGGTCTGCACATCGAGGGCAACAAGGCCACCGCCGGCGGCGCGGGCGTGGCCGTGCACCGCGGGCGCCTTCGCCTCACCGAAAGCCGCGTGCTGGACGATGTCCTCGTCACCGGGATCGGCCGCTTCGACGCCGAGCGCAGCTCGTTCGGCGGTCAGGTGCTCGTCCGTGAGGCCGGCGTGCTGCGCCTCGGCCCCGGCGCCCACGCCGGCACGGTGGACCTCCGTGCCACCACCACGCGCCGCCCCACCCTCGCCCTGGACGGCGGCGTGGCGGACCACGTTCACAACGACGACACCCTCCCCGGTGTGGTCGATGGCCCTGCCTCCGCGCCGCGCGCCCGAGGGGGAGGCGCGGATTGATCGCTGCGCTCGCCCGCGCGCGCGCCGTGGCCCCCGCGGCGCCCCCGGTCGTCCAGGTCCGCCCGTCCCCTCCGCCGCCGCGCGTCGTCGGTCGCCCCGCCGTGGTCATCGACATCAGCGCCGAGGGCCGCCGCGCCGCTGAGGCCTCGACGGCCATGGGGCGCCGCGCGGCCGACTGGTCCTCCGCCGGCGTGCCTGCGCTCCAGCGCGTCCCGGACCTCTTCCCCCCTGCGCCGCCGGCCCGCCTCAAACCAGACTCCCAAACCCTCCAAAGCGCCCTCCAGCGAGACCTCCTCGCGCTGCGCAACAGCGGCGGCACCACGGGCCGGCTCATGCGCGGCGAGCCCCTCTTCCCGAGCTTCCTCGAGGGCACCGCCCAGGAGCGCGCCGCCCGCCACTTTGGCTGCCATTGCCAAGTACGGCATCGAAAAGCAAGTGGGCTACATCTCTACCGGTGGTGGCGCTTTCTTGGAAATGCTGGAAGGCAAGACTTTGCCCGCCCTTGAAATTTTGAAGAAGCGCGC